>DATAMU010000765.1:0-2448 GCA_036266605.1 Candidatus Acidiferrum sp.
AGGATTGGAGAGAATCGGCAGTAGGGCTTGAATCAGGAAGAACGGACCTTTGACGTTGATGTTGAAGGTCTTGTCGAAACCGGCGGGATCCCATTTTTCGATGGGGCGAAGCTCGGCGATGCCTGCGTTGATCACGGCGACGTCGAGGCCGCCGAATCCTTCTTTCAGCGCGGAGGTGACGGCGGGTTGAGCTGCGGCGTCGCTGGCGTCGGATTCAATGACGAGTACATCGGGGCCGAGCGCTTTCCGCGCGGATTCGAGAGAGGAGGGATTTTTGCCGGTGATAGCGACGCGGGCGCCTTCTTCGAGGAATTCGCGGGCGGTTTCGAGGCCGATGCCGGTGGTACCGCCGGTGATGAGACAGCGCTTGTTTTTGAGGCGATTCATTTGAGGCTCCGTGGAAAACAATTCAATTAGATTGCGCAAGTTAGAGTTCGTGGGCGGAAGAAGAGGTGCACGAAATTTTTCGCCCGGGCAAGCTGGGGCGCAGCATGCTGCGCCCCTACACGACTTAGCCAAGACACCGAACGGGCCGAGCCGTCGAAGTTCAAGATAAAAAAGCGCGGCTCCGACAACTTCTCGAAGGATCGTGGTTATTCGGCGAGGCGGGGGGCTATGTTAGGATTACGCCCGACATGAAGATCGTGGAAAAAGCGCAGTTGATGTCGGCGTCGGAGATCGACCGCACGTTGCAGCGGGTGGCGCACGAGATCGTCGAAAAAAGCGGCGGGACGAAGGATCTGGCGCTGATCGGGATCCGGCGGCGCGGGGTACCCTTGGCGCAACGGATCGCGCAGGCGATGCGCGGAATTGACGGCGTGGACGTGCCGGTGGGCACGCTCGACATCACGCTCTATCGCGACGATTTGTCGAAGGTGGCGTCGCACGCGGTGATGAAGTCGTCGGACATTTCGTTCGGCGTCGATAACATGAATCTCGTACTGGTGGACGATGTTTTGTACACAGGGCGCACGATTCGCGCGGCGATGAACGGATTATTCGATCTGGGGCGGCCGAAGCGCGTGTCGCTCTGCGTGCTGATCGATCGCGGCTGGCGCGAGATGCCGATCGAGGCACAATTTACCGGGCGCGTCGTGCAGACCAGCGCGACGGAAATCATCGAAGTGCGGCTGCGCGAAATCGATAATGAAGAGCGCGTCGTGCTGGTTGACCGTGTAGACTAGAAGGAACCGCAGGAGAGTAGAATTCGGCAACGAGTGACAAAGTGACGCATCGCTTTCGCGACTTTCTGGCCCTGGAACCGCTCACCGCGGACGAACTGACATTTCTTCTCGATCAAAGCAAATCCTTTCAGGAAATTCAGCGGCATCCTTTAAAGAAGCTGGCCGTGCTGCGCGGCAAGACGGTGGCGCTGGCGTTTTTCGAGACGTCTACGCGCACGCGCATCAGTTTTGGCACGGCGGCTTCGCGGCTTGGCGCGGATCAGATGAATTTGCAGGCCGAAGCGTCGAGCCTGAAAAAGGGCGAATCGCTACTCGACACGGTGCATACGCTGGATGCGATGAAACCGGACATTTTGGTGATGCGGCACGCGTCTTCGGGGGCGCCGCAATTTGTGGCGCGGCATCTCGAGATTCCCGTGATCAACGCGGGCGACGGCACGCACGAGCACCCTTCGCAGGGATTGCTGGATGCGCTGACGATTCGCGATCGCAAAGGGACGATCGAGAATCTGAACATCACGATTCTGGGCGACATCAAACACAGCCGCGTGGCGCGGTCGAACATTCATCTGCTGGGAAAATTTGGATGCAAGTTCACGCTTTGTGGGCCGTCGATGTGGCTGCCGAAAGAGCTGGAGCAACTCGGCGCGGGGAATGGGACGAAGATTCGGCGCGTGTTCAAAATCGAAGAGGCGCTGGAAGATGCCGACGTCGTGCTGGCGCTGCGGGTGCAGAACGAGCGGCTGTATGAGCCTTCGATTTCGCTTAATGACTATATTTTGTTGTATCAGCTGAGCGCGGAACGGATGAAGTTTGCGAAGCCGGACGCGATCGTGCTGCATCCTGGGCCGCTGAATCGCGGGATTGAAATTACGCCGGAAGTCGCGGACGGGCCGCAGTCGTGCGTGCTGGAGCAGGTGACGAACGGAATCGCCGCGCGCATGGCGCTGCTGTTTCTGCTGGCGGCCGGCGGCGCGGACGCTGAAGAATTGCCGGCGAGCGACGCTACGTCGCCATTGTCGAGCGATCAGCCGCGCAACCGGCGCTCGACCGACAAGAAATCGGAATCGAATAACGACGCGAAAGAGGCAAAGGATCCCTCGCATGCTTCTCATTAAGAACGGCCGCGTGATGAATCCGGCGACGAAGACGGACGCGGCGATGGATGTGTTGCTCGACGGCGATCGTATTAAAGAAGTTGCGGCGCCGGGGAAGACGTCGGCAGGCAGCGGAGCGCAGCAATCGCAAAACGGGCTTGAGATTT
>DATAMU010000766.1:0-5257 GCA_036266605.1 Candidatus Acidiferrum sp.
GTTTGTCGTGTCTCCGTGCCACCCAGTCGGTTCCTTAACACTGAATATGAATTTGTCACCGTAGACCAACAATTCGTCGGGCTTTTGCTGACCCAAAATGGGCGAGACCGTCCATAGCAAAGACATTGCGCAAAGCCAGAACTCTCTTGTGAGCAACCTGGTTGGAGTAAGCGCTTTCAAGGCTGTCCCTCTGGATGACACTAACGTGTCGGCAGCCCTTGGAGAACTGTCCCAGGAGTCAGTTGCGTCGCACAAGTCAACTCCCGATAAGTCGCGTTACCGGACGAGTGGAATTTGTCCCAGCACATCGCCTCTCCGCCAAAAGCTCCTGAACACGCAATCGGTCCTGCCTTTGGCAGTGAACGATCCTGCCATTCGATCCCGATGAGTCGGATTGACCCCGCAAGTGACTGAATTCCCAAGAGCCTATCTGCTGTGAAAGTCGCGATGAATGACCGGTGCTCGGGACTAGCCTCGTGAAATATCGCGAAGGCGCGCGCGAAGCTTTTCGAGTTCAACACGCTGTTCTGCCAACGTCGCTTCCATCCCGAGAATTATTTTTTCCGGCGCTCTGCTACGGAATGTTTCGTTGCCGAGCTGATTCTGTTTCGAGAGGATCGCCTTCTCCAGGCTTTCGATTTCTTTCTTCAACCGAACTTTTTCCGCTTGTGCATCCACTGCATCGGTGGAATGTGCGACACGAACGTCAAATCGCGCCGTCGAGCGCACCGTACCGCCAGTTTCCGAGAGTTTTGTCGGCGAAACTTTCAAATCCGACAGGATTGCGAGCCGCAGAATTCCGTCGCGGTTGCGTTCGATCGTGTCGCGAATGTAGCCGTAGGAGCTGTGGAACTCGGCGGCGATCTTCTTTTTCGGGTCCAGCTTCATTTCGGCGCGGATGTTTCGAACTTCGCCGATGGTTTCCTGGATCAGTGCGAATTCGTGCGCGCGTGGCTCGGCGCCGCTCTTGTGTCGATTCGTCGCGAAGTCTTGAAGCGCGATGGACTTGGCGCCGGGTCGCTGCGGCAATTGATGCCACAGTTCTTCCGTCAAGAACGGCATGAACGGATGCAGCAACCGCAAGGCGTCGTCGAACACGGCGAATAAATTCTTCCACGCGACTTCGGCGCGTTCGCGGTCGGCATTGAGCAAGTCGGGCTTGATCCACTCGATGTACCAGTCGCAGAAATCGCCCCAGAAGAATTGATAAATGGTTTGAGCGGCTTCATGGAATCGATAGCTGCGCAACGCGGAGTTCACCGTTTCGCGCGCGGATGTCAGGCGTTCGAAGATCCACTCGTCGATCAGCGGCACGCTCCCCTTGTAGGCATGGGGTGCTTGCTCGCGCACGTCCGGACCTGCGAGCTGTTCGAATGAAACGCCGCCGCCTTCTTCGAATTTGTCGAGGTTCATGAACAGAAAGCGTGAGGCGTTCCAGATTTTGTTGGCGAAGTTGCGCGCGCCCGCGAGGCGGTCGTCCGAAAGAATAATGTCGGTGCCCGGCGCGGCCATCGAAGCGAGGCAGAAGCGCATCGCGTCGGTGCCGTACTGTTGATTCAGCTTCACCGGGTCGAGGCCGGTCCCTTTGGACTTCGACATCTTTTCGCCGCTCGCCGTTCGAACCAGCGAGTGGAGGTACACCGCACGGAACGGCACTTTGCCGGTGAAATGAATCCCGAGCATGGCCATGCGCGCGACCCAAAAAAATAGAATGTCGTAACCCGTAATGAGCAGCGTTGTCGGATAGTAGCGGCCGAAATCCGGCGTTTTGTCGGGCCAACCGAGCGTCGAAAACGGCCAAAGGCCCGAGCTGAACCACGTATCGAGCACGTCTTCGTCTTGCGTCAGGTGCTCCGAGCCGCACTCCGGGCACTTCGTCGGCGTCTCTCGCGCCACGATGACGTGACGATGCTCCTGGCAATACCACGCTGGGATGCGATGACCCCACCAAAGCTGGCGTGACAACGTCCAGTCGCGAATGTTGCGCATCCAGTTGAAAAATTCTTCGCGCCGGTTGTCGGGAACGATGTGAATCTCGTTGCGTTCCACCGCGGCGATGGCCGGCTCGGCGAGCGGCTTCATCTTGCAGAACCACTGCGTGGAAGCGCGCGGTTCCACGACCGTACGGCTGCGCTCGCAAATGCCAATCGCGTGGGTGTGATCTGCAACCTTCTCTAACAGGCCGAGAGCTTGCAAGTCCTCGACGATCTTCTTCCGCGCAACGAAACGATCGAGACCAGCATAGGCTCCGGCTGCGGCGCTCATCTTGCCGTCGTCGGTCATCACGTCGATTTCCGCCAAATTGTGACGGCGGCCGGCTTCGAAGTCATTCGGGTCGTGCGCCGGCGTAATCTTCACGGCTCCGGTGCCGAAGTCGCGATCCACCATCTCGTCGCCGACAATGGGAATCTCGCGATTGACCAGTGGCACGATCGCGCTGCGTCCGATTAATTTCTTATAACGCTCATCTTCGGGATGCACGGCGATCGCAGTGTCACCGAGCATCGTCTCCGGCCGCGTCGTCGCGACGACCAGAAATTCCTTGCTGCCTGCGACGGGATACTTGATGTGCCACAGATGTCCCTGGCGCTCTTCGTGCAGCACTTCCAAATCGCTGAGCACCGTGAGGCACACGGGGCACCAATTCGTCATGCGCTTGTCGCGATAGATCAATCCTTCTTCATATAAGCGCACAAACACTTCGATCACGACGCGCGACAACTCCGGCGACAATGTGAATTTCTCGCGACTCCAGTCGCAGCTTTCGCCGATCTCGCGCATCTGGCGCTGGATGGTGCCGCCGCTTTCCTCTTTCCATTTCCATACGCGGCGTACGAATTCCTCGCGGCCCAAATCGCGATAGTTAATGCCTTGGTCGGCGAGCTGTTTCACGACGACGCGTTGCGTTGAGATACCGGCGTGGTCGGTGCCCGGTAGATACAAAGTGTTGTAGCCGCACATGCGATGCCAGCGCGTCAGAATGTCGATCTCGGTGTGATCGAGCATGTGGCCGATATGCAGCGAACCGGTCACATTGGGCGGCGGAATGACGATCGAAAACACCGGGCCGGGCTTGCTCGGGTCAGCCTTGAACAGCTCTTCTTTGACCCAGCATTCTGCCCAGCGGGGTTCGATACGCTGCGGTTCGTACGCCTTGGCGATTTCGCGAGCCATTCCGACGAAAAACTCCTGTGGATTGCGTTCTGGTCTCTACGGATTGAAGTTGCACCGAGAGGGTAATCTTCGACTATACGAGGCCGCGAGAACGCGGTCAATTCTGCGGAGAGATGAACGAAAAGGGAACGGCCAATTCGCTGCGGAATTTGAAGGTTATTGGGAAGAGTTGGAAAGAGAACTACGACTTCTTGTTGAGCTCGTCGCGCACGATGCCTTCGATGACGGGCTTTAGCAAATCGCGCGTGAGTTCGTGAAGCTTTTCGGGGCTCATGCGCGCCATCACTTTTTCTACGACGGCATTCATATCAACGTCGGCGGAGCCGTGAGCTTCTTCCCGCGCGGTTTCTACCGCGGCAGGAATGACGGCACTCGCTACTGCGCCGGAGACGACTTCGATTTCGTCGGGAGCCGTTAATGGCGCGGGCTCGGGAGCGGGCGGCGCTGCCGGAGCAGGGGCATCCCACGCCGATGCCAACCTGTTCGCCTTTTGAACTTCGACTTCCCAAGGGCTCGGTGCGGTTGAAAACCAATTGGTAGCGGTGGATTTCGGCGCTTCGGAAGCGACCGACGGAGTATCGGTGGGTTGCTCGTCCGATATTGCTGGTGCTGGTTCCGATTCGCCAGCTACCGGCGCCGCGTCATGCTCTTCGGCGACTTCGGCAACTGGTTCCGAGACAGGAACTTCCGTCACATAACTCTGCTCTTCAACGGGAGGCGCTGTTTCCGCCGCAGGCTCGGCATGGCCGACAAGCGTATCGAGATCGGAAGCGGGGGCTTCCATGACGGCCGGGTGCTCGGCTTCGGCCACGGCAGTCTTGTTCGAACTGCCAGCCTCAATCGCAGCAGCCCAGGCTTCGCCCGAAAATGGGGCAGCAGGGATGTTTCGAAAATCGGGAATCGGTGAGGATGCCGCGGCCGCCTCGGCTTCTGCCGCTGCAATCAAATCCTGCGTTTCTCGCGTCGGAGACCATGGTTCATGATGCTTGGCGTGCGCGTGAACGGGCTGCTCTTCAGAAACGGATTCGCGCCAGCCGCCCTCGCGGGCCGGAATATCGTTGCCAATTTCTTCGTCGCCACCATCGCGCCGCCACGAAGCTTTGGAGTCGGTCTCTTCGTCTTCCTCTTCTTCGATTTCTTCCGTGCGCCAATCGCGCTCGAGAGCGGGATGCGCGGTCACGGCGGATTCTGCTTCTGCTTCCTCGTCGGTACCGAGCAAGCTGCCGAACGCTACGGGTTGCTGATCGGAGTCAATCTTGACGTCCGCTGGGCGCGACGGAGTTTCATCGACGAGCGGCTCTGGTTCAGAGAATGTGGGCAGAGAAACCTTGCGTTGCGCCGGCGGTGGCGCGACTTCCGCGACAGGCGCAGGAGCTTCTTCCACGGGCTTTGCAGGTGTAAATCCCGCGTGGGCGACGCCGGCGCGAACCAGTGCCGACTTCACCATCGAAATCAGTGGATCGGGTGGAACGAAAGGCTTTTTGAGAACTCCGTCGGCGCCGGAACGCTGTGCTTCCTGCTCATCCAGTGGATCGAACGCGCCCACTAACAAAATCACGGGGATATGCGAAAGGGTCGAATCGGCTTTCACAAATTGGCAGACTTCGTAACCATTGCGCACCGGCATAAACACATCCGCCAGCACCAGGTCAGGGCGAATATCGGTAATCTTCCGCACGGCCGCTTCGCCGTTTCCGACCGCGACCACTTCGATCCCGTGATCTTTCAGTGCGAGACCGACCATTTTTTGAATGTTGCTGTTGTCGTCCGCAACCAGAATCTTGGCCACCGAACTTCCTCCGGGAATTCTCCCGTTTTCGCCCGATTTCCGCTGTCGGGCTTGCCACCCGCGTACAGCCGGTCGTCTCCCAACGCAGCGATATCAATTCGCGCTGTTGGCAGACTCTCGCTATTCAAGCACCGGTATCTGGAGGCGTCAACGCCAACACGGCGTAGGTGTGTCGGAAGGGAACACCCTGAAGCGTGAATATCGCAACCGTTTGTGGAAATCGCGCAAATTCGGCCACAAAAGGCCAAGAGCGCAGCCGGGGCTGCGCTCTTGGACAGTGTCGTATTGGGTATC
>DATAMU010000767.1:0-1830 GCA_036266605.1 Candidatus Acidiferrum sp.
CTCCGACGTCCCGCCGCCGTAGTAAACGCCCGCTCCCTGCAATCGTTCGATTCCAGGAATATTGAGCGTGCGCCACTGCACTCCCATCGCGAGCAGCAACGCATGACACGAAATCTCTACTCCATCGCCAAGTTTCAAGTAGCGATACGGCCCGTCCATGCGAACGCTCATCGCCTCTTGCGGCGCCAGAATTTCGACATCAAACCGCCGCGCCTGTGCAACCGCCCGCCGAGCCAGATCGGCTCCGCTGAGCCCCGACGGAAATCCCAAATAATTTTCGATGCGCGAACTGAGCCCCGCCTGACCGCCGGGCGCCTCGCGCTCGATCATCACCGTCTTCAATCCTTCCGAAGCCCCATACACCGCAGCCGCAAGCCCCGCCGGCCCGCCGCCAACAATCGCGAGATCGTAAAAATTTGTTTGCGCGTGAGTCCGCAAACCAATCTTATCCGCGACAACCTGCTGCGTCGGCTCGGCAATCCTCTGTCCATCCGGGAAAAGGATCAGCGGCAGATTTTCCGCCTCCGGTCCGAGCGACTCGCACAACCGCCGCACATCCGCGTCCGAAGCAGCCACCTCGACATCGATCCATTGATACGGCACTTGGTTCCGCGCCAGAAAATCGCGCAACTCGTACGACCGCGACGACCACCGCGTCCCCAGCACGCGAATCCCTTCATAGGGCGGTCGAAATTGCGACGTCCAATCGTGCAAAAGATCGTCGATCGCCGGAAACAACTTCTCCTCCGGCGGATCCCACGGCTTCATCAAATAGTAGTGAATGCGCGCTTCATTGATCGCATCGATCGCCGCATTCGTATCCGCATAAGCCGTCAGCAGCGCCCTCTTCGCGTCTGGATGAATATCCATCGCCTCGGCTAAGAATCCGACGCCGTCCATGTGCGGCATCCGTTGATCGGCCAGCACCAACGCAACCGGATTATTCCGCGCCTTTAGCTCGCGCAACGTCGCAAGCCCGGCGTCACCAGAATCCGCGCGCATCACGCGATAGTTTTGGGCATAGTGTCCGCGGAGGTCGCGCTCAATCGCGCGCAGCACTTCGGGGTCGTCGTCCACGGTCAGCAAAACAGGCTTCGGCATGGTCTTTGGGATGATAAACGCGGCGTGTCGGTTACTTCTTTTTCGCGGCGCTTCGTTTTGGTTTCATCCTCACGCTACAATTTGTTCGCCGATATGTCCAGTGCGCTTCCAGCAGCAATCGCGATGCTCAGCTCAGCCGACCCCGGCGAACGGGCCGCTGGCGCGCGCGACCTCTATCGCGTAGGACGCGAGATGGCCGACGACGCTTCTCGGTCATGGCGCGCCGATCCGGAATTTGCGGCTCTTCTGGCTGGGTTCGACGCGAACACGCCACATTGCACCGTCGGCCTGGCGGTCAACCCGATCACATTCGGCGCGATTCGCGAAGCGAACGCCTCGCCTCATCTCGCTGACGTGCCACCCGACCAGGACGCGCGCGAGTTCGAATTACATTTCGACGGCGACGTCACCCTCGACATCCTGACCAGCCGCGACCCGAGCGGCCAAGGCGCAATCGCCCGTTATCTCTCGAAATTTGGCGAAGGAATCCAGCAGGTCGAATATCGCTGCCACAACGTCGATGCAGCAACCGCACTCTTAAAGAAAAAGTTCGCCGTCGAGCCCGTCTATCCCAAAACGCGCCCTGGTGCCGACGGCTCGCGCATCAATTTTTTCCTCGCGCGCACGCCCAGCGGCCACAAAGTCCTGATCGAACTCTACGAGAAATAAGCGCGTCGAAACTCACGCCTGAAAATTCTGAATCTCGCGCGACGCCCGCAACACTTCCCC
>DATAMU010000768.1:0-2932 GCA_036266605.1 Candidatus Acidiferrum sp.
TCGATATCTGCGTAAGCCACGCCCGTCCCCACAAACAGCAAATCCGTCTGCACCCATTCGCGTTCACGATCCACGTGCGGATCGATCCGATGCGTCCATTTCGTTCCGCCCGCGCTGTTCTGCGTCGCTATATCATGCGTCGCCGCGCCAACCCACACCTGCTGCCCCTGATAGGTCTTCGGCAACTTCCACACCCGCACATGATGCCGCTTCGCGAACGTGTCCAGCGACTTCTGAAACATCAAATCCGGCGCCCGCCCCATCAACGTCAGCGTGGACATCGGCGCGCTTCCATATCCCGACTGCCGCAGCGTCGCCTGCGCCACCTTCAGAGCCGACTTTCCCGACAGATTGTCCGCCTCAAACCATCCCGCCTCGCCAAACGCCGCGATCACCTGTTTCTCGCTCCCCAAAAACATCAAATTCGTCGGGTCCGACGGCACACTCCCAGGCGTAGCCGTCCGCATCGGCGCCGTCGCCGCCAGATGCGTCAGCTCCGCATCCACCGGAAGCTGCTTCCATCCCACCCAAGTCGTCTTCTGATGCAGCATCGACGGCCGCACAATCTGCACCTGTACGTCCGTCCCCGCCGGAAACATGATTTCGCGCCGAATCGAAAGCCCATACACCGTCGACACGCCCTTGATCGTGTACCCCGCGATCGGATTCGCTGCGCTCACCGCCGCCAGCGCGAGCCCAACCTTTTTTCCCGCGTGCGGCTGAATGATCCCCAAAATCTCGTTGTTCCTCACCGATTCCCGCGCATTGTCCACATCGATCACGCGCGCGTACAGCGGCGACTTTGTCCCGTCCTTATGCAAAATGTTCGAAAAATCCAGCACGATCCGCGGCCGCGAATATTTGTCCGGCGCTTTCGTCGCAAACAAAATCGTCCCGTTCACCTTCGTCCCCGGCGGCACCACCAATTCGCCGTCCGCGCAAGCGATGTTCTCGCCCGGCTTGCACAGCGGATACGTCACCGTCGCCGTGATCGGATCGCCCGTCCTCGATCGATCGCTATAAACCGGCGTGTCCAGCCGCAAACTCAGCGTATGCCCCGGCACCAAATCCGCTTTTCGCGAAGCCTGAATCAACAGCTCCGGCGTCTTCGGCGGCCCGTCCCCGCGATCGCTGAAAAATTGAAAATACGCCGCCAGAAACCCGCTGCTCGCCCCATGCTCGATCAACAGGGTCTGAATCTCATACGTCGGTGCATACAGCGAATAATCCAGCGCCGTATCCTGATAAATATCTTCTTTGTTGATGTCCACGCCGCCCGCCACCAGCGCGTCCGCAATCTCCTCGTACTTGATCAGCGTCGATGGTTTCGTGCTGTAGCTCGACCCGAACACTGTCCAGTGCAGCGCCGTCCGCCCCTGCGCATCCGTTCCCTTGAGATCGGTCCCGCTCGCGATCAACTGCTGCGCCTTCCCCAAATGCTCCAAAATATCTTTCTCTTTCGTCAGCCGCGTCGCCTGATACAACTCCTGAATCAACAGTGTCGTCCCCGACTGGTCCAGATTCACCGCCGCCGGCTCCAGCTCGCCCTCTTCCGCATCCTCCTCTGGAATCTGCGCGTCGGTAATCACCTTCGGCTTCTCGCCGTTCGGCGTCTTTGTGTTTCCTGCAGTCGGCTCCTGCCCGCTCGCATCCTGCCAACCCGTCACGCCGCCGCCCGCAAACGCGCTCGCGCCGCGCTGCGTCACCAACACCAACGCCGCCAACACGCACGCCGCAACCAAACACACCATCATCCGCTTCGAATTCATTCTTCGCTGGGAGTCCATTTAGAAATTTTCCTTCAGGCCTTCAAAGTAGGGAACTAGCGACGATTTCCATCCGCCCATGGAATCGTGCCGCCGAAATAATGACAGCCCCGCCCCACCCAATCAAGCGCTTCGTCTCACGCTCACTTAGCCGTTCTCAACTCGCGCCTTGATGTCCGCGTAAGCATCCTCAATCAGTCTGTGCAGCGCGCCTTCATCGATCACTGTTCCCGCCTTCAACTTCACATGCCTCATCCGCTTCCCGCTCCCCTCCAACAACCTCCCGGGATCTGCCAGCGCAGCCCCCTGAAAAAATCCCACATTCACATGCGCCGTAAACACATTCACATACCCAAACGCCGCATCCCCCAGACACGCCGTTGGCGCCCCATCATGCAAAACCTCCCGCACCTCATCTCCACATCCCCGCATAACCTCAAACCACCGCCGCGCCATCTCCCCCAACTCCCCGCGATGCGCCTTCATCCACCACTCAATCGCCGGATCCCGCTCCACCGCCCCATCAATTCTGAACAAATCCGTTCTCATCGAATTCATTCACCCGCGCAACGCCGATACAAATCTTGCACCGACGCGCAACCCGAAAAGAAATCGCCTTCATGCAACATCCGATCTTTGAATACCCACAAGCCGCCTTTCACCAAGGCGAGATACATGCACCATCCTTCGAATTGCGGATACATCAACATCATTTGGAGTTCGTCCAACAGTGCGGATTTGACGAGCGCATGGTCTGCTTCGACACGAACGCTCATTCCATACATGTCGTCATCGACCACGAAGAAATCCGGTTCATCGGCGCCAGTTTCCTGCTCATCATACGATTCTTCGTACGTCTCGAGAATCGGCAGTTTACCCATCGGCCCCACTGTTCCATACGAGGACAAAACTTCCACCACTCCGTTTCGAAACGTGTGGAACTGCTGCCACGTTTTATCTCGATTCAGGAACGGACATTCCGCTTTCGAAAACTCAATTACTCGCATCAACGATCTCGCTTTTCACGCGGCTCCGCCTTGCGCATCGCGGCGCATACTACGTTTTTATCGTATTTACGGAATCCGTGAAACCGGCCGAAGGGTCATGCCAAGCTTGGCACGGTTGGTTGCTCGATGTCATCCTGAGCGAAGCGAAGGATCTCAGCC
>DATAMU010000769.1:0-2225 GCA_036266605.1 Candidatus Acidiferrum sp.
GCTGGCCCGTAAGAGCCACGCCCGTAGCCCGAGTTTGCATACGAGTTTCCGTAGGCGCCATTCTGCCGCGAACCGGGATTACCGCCGCCGTACGCACCGCCTGGTCGCGAAGCGCCAGAGCCTCCCCCGTAACCGCCGTTGTACCCACCATTCCCGTAGCCGGAACGGGAGCTGCCCGCATAGCCGCCGTAGCCGTAACCGGCTCCGCCTGATCCGTAACCGCCGCGGTATCCGTCACCCGCTCGGCCGTAACTGCCTCCGTAGGCCCCGGACGAATATCCGCCCGAAGTGCGCGAAGGACCGCCACCGTATCCACCGGCTCCATATCCGCCGCCTCCAAACGGTCTCGCTCCACCCGAGCGCGCCATCGAAGACCCACCGTAAGATCGCCCGCCGCCAAATCCACCGCCGCCACGATTGCCGCCACCGAAGAAGTGGCTCCCACCACCGCCGCTCGAGCGGCCTGCACTAAAATGCGACCCGCCTCCCGAGTGCCGCGACCCGCCACCTCCTCCGTGCGAGCTGCTGCCATGCGAGTGGCCCCCGCCGCCCCCATGAGACCCGCCTCCGTGCGAGCCTCCGCCATGGGACCCGCCACCATGCGACTTGCCGGCGCCGAACACGCCTGAACAAGCGAACGCGCAGAGTCCGACCAGCAACATAGTTTTCAGCGCGATAGATTTAGACATGTTCCTCCTCCGGGCGCACAGCTACGCAAGTGAGGGCGGTCAGGGACGGGGATTGAGTTGCATCTTAGCAGCCTAAAATTTTTGTGGTGAAGTTTTTGCAAACTCGCTGAACGCGAAGCGATTAAGTTCGCCGCGCGTAGCCCACCCAGTACCAGCTTCCGCCGACACTGGCAGAAATCGGTGACAACTCAGTGTCAGCTAAATCGGACGCTCGTGTTTGTGTCCCGCGGCGTCGCTTGCCATGCCGAAAATTCTAAAACCCCGGAGGATGCTCACCCGCCACATTAAATGCCCGCTCCATCGCTATTCCTGCCGAGCACAACGTCCCCTCTTCGAACAACGATGCGAGCAGCGTCACTCCATGCGGAACGCGCCTCGGTGGATTGAATTTCGGGAGCGGATTCTTGGGGTCGGGCGCCCAGTCGCTCCGCGCTTCGCTCACTTCGACAAATCCCGCGCGAATTGTCAGCGATGGCTGCCCCGTGAAATTCGTGATCGTCAAAATCTCGTCGCGCAGCGACGGTACCAACAGCAGATCGACCTCCCCAAAAATCCGCGCCATCTCGACCGCAACCTTCCGCCGCATGCGATCGGCCTGCACAAAATCCACCGCCGACAAAAACCGCGCCTGCCGAAACAAATTCGGCCACGCATCCGGCACTTGCGCCTTCAACTCATTCATCCGCCGATCGAGCGTGTACTCTTCGAACGCCGCTGCGCCTTCCGCGAACAAAATGAGTTGCAGCGAATCGTACGACCAATCGGGCAAGCTGACCTCAATCGGCGTCATCCCGAGCTTGCGCACCGTTTCCAATGCCGCGCGATCGACGTCGGTTGCAGGCTTTTCTTTCATCCACTTCGGGAAATACCCAACGCGCAATCCCGCAATCGATCGCGTTGCATCGAAATCAAGTTTGCACGGCACACTGGAAAGATCGCCCGGATCAGGCCCCGTGATCGCTTCCAACACCAGCGCCGCGTCTTCGACGTACCGCGTCATCGGCCCCAACTTGTCGAGCGACCAGCACAGCGTCATCGCTCCGGTGCGCGGCACTCGCCCAAACGTCGGCCGCAATCCCGTCACGCCGCAACGCATCGACGGCGCCACGATACTTCCGCCAGTTTCGCTGCCGATGCTAAATGCCACTAGTGCAGCCGCAGTCGCCGCGCCCGGCCCCGCACTCGACCCCGATGCGCCTTCCTCGAGCAGCCACGGATTCATCGTCTGCCCGCCGAACCAAATATCGTTCAGCGCCAGCGCACCCAAACTCAATTTCGCAATCAGCACCGCGCCCGCATCGTTCAGCCGCTTCACCACCACAGAATCCGTCGCCGGCACGCGATCGCGATAAAACTCCGCACCCCACGTCGTTCGAATCCCCGCCGTGTCCAGCAAATCCTTCACGCCATACGGAATCCCATGCAGCGGCCCGCGATATTTTCCTGCTGCGATTTCCGCGTCGGCTTGCTTGGCGCGCGCGATCGCGTGTTCCCGCGGCACCGTGATCACACATCGCAGCTTCGGATCAAACTTCT
>DATAMU010000770.1:0-4791 GCA_036266605.1 Candidatus Acidiferrum sp.
CGCCGCTCCATGCGGAGCCACTTCTTCAATCCTGGCGACATCTTCCTTCGACAATTTAACGTTTGCCGCACCGGCGTTATCCTCCAGGAACTTGCGCCGCTTCGTTCCCGGAATCGGAATGATGTCCGGCCCCTGCGCCAGCAGCCACGCCAGCGCCAGTTGGCTCGCCGTGCAGTTCTTTTCTCTTGCGATCGATTCAACGCGCCCAACCAGATCGAGATTCTTCTGAAAATTTTCGCCCTGAAATCGTGGTGAATTCCTCCGGTAGTCGTCGTTTTCGAAATCGTCGAATTTCTTGAATTGCCCCGTCAGAAATCCGCGACCCAGCGGGCTGTACGCGATGAACGCGATACCAAGTTCCCGCGTTGTAGGCAAAACTTCATCTTCTGGATCGCGCGTCCAAAGCGAATATTCCGTTTGCAGCGCCGCGATCGGATGTACCGCCGCAGCTCGGCGCACTGTCGCCGGCCCGGCTTCCGACAGCCCGATGTGCCGAATCTTCCCCGCTTTGATCAAATCTGCCATCGCGCCGACCGTTTCCTCAATCGGCGTGTTCGGATCGACGCGATGCTGATAATAAAGATCGATCGTCTCGATCCCAAGACGCTTCAAGCTCGCGTCGCAGCTGGCCTTCACGTACTCCGGCTTCCCGCTCACACCGCGCAGGCTCGGATTGTTCTTATCGCGCAGAATGCCAAACTTCGTCGCCAGAAAAACCTGATCGCGCTTCCCACAAATCGCATTCCCTACCAAGATCTCGTTGTCTCCGTAGCCGTAGACGTCCGCCGTGTCGAGAAAATTCATCCCCAGCTCGATCGACCGATGAATCGTGGCGATGGACTCTTCGTCATTGCGCGAGCCGTAAAATTCCGACATGCCCATGCAGCCCAATCCTAGTTCGGAGACTTGTGGGCCGCTTTTTCCAAGTTTTCGCGTCTGCATGAATCACTCCCGATTGAAGTTGCTATCTTCGTTTCGCCTTTGCCTGTGAGATGCCCGGCGTTCAAATCCGGATACAGCGGCTCCACTCAACACGCAACCTTGCGTTCCCTCAAAGCGTTGCAGCAACGCCACGGGTCATGGCGAACGCTTCGCCGCTCGATTATGCTGGCACTACTGCATCGTTATGTCACGCGACGACGAAGCCAAACTCCGCGATCCCGAGCGCGCAACGAATGGTTTGCGCGACGCCGCACCCGCGCAGTTCGAAGGCAGCCCCGTCTCAAGAAACAACGATCTGGCGATCGGCGCCAACGCGATCGCACCGTCTGCATCGCCTCCCACCAACCAAAAGCAACCTATCGATACATCCGAAGAAGCAACCGGCAAATGGCGAAAATTCTGGCAAGGCGTCCTTCACGTCGATACTTCGAAGATGGAAGTCGGCATCGGCTTCCGCAACGCGCTCGGAGTCGCACTACCGCTCGCCGTCGGCATCGCCATCAAGATGCCGCTCGGCGGCCTGGCTGTCGCCAGCGGCGCCCTCAACGTTTCCTACTCCGACGGCCACGATCCCTACGGGCAGCGCGCCAAACGCATGCTGCTCACAAGCGCTCTATGCGCAGTCGCAGTCATAGCCGGCGGCCTCACGGGTCACTACGCCGCGCTCGCCGTTTTGCTGACCGCCTTCTGGGCTTTCTGGGCAGGCTTCGCCATCGCCGTTAGCCCAACCGCCGAAAGCCAAGGCGTCATCAGCGTCGTCGTGCTGATCATTTTTGCGGCACAGACACTCACGCCGGAGCGGGCCCTCCAAGCCGGCGCCCTCGCCTTCGGTGGCGGCATCCTTCAGATGTTTTTCTCGATTCTGCTCTGGCCCATACACGCCTACGATCCCGAGCGCCGCGCGCTCTCTCACCTCTATCTCACGCTCGGCAAAGCCGCCGCCGATCCCGCGCAACTGATGCGGTCATCCTCGCCAGGAGTCGAAGCCAGCACCGCCGCGCAACAGGCTCTCGCCGCACGCGTTTCCGATCACAGCGCCATCGGCGAACGTTTCCGCTCACTCCTTAATCAAGCGGAGCGCACACGCCTGCGGCTGTTCACGCTCGGCCGTTTGCTCCGCCGCATGCGCCGCGAAAAATTCGGATTCGCTCCCGCAGAAATGATCGAGCACTTCCTCGAAGCCGTTTCGCACGTGTTGACCGCCATCGGCGAATCGCTACCGCACAATGCGCCGCTCAAAATCGACGACGCATGGCTCACCGCAATGCACGTCGAAACCGAAGCGCTCCGCGAAGCCCACGAAAGCGCCGACCGAACATTTCTCGTCGCCGCCGTGCGTGATGCGCGCCGGCAGTTGGACGCCATCAGCGGCCAGGTCCGAGCGGTCATCAAAATGGCCGCCGACATCACGCCGCAAGGCATCCAGCAAAGTTCGCAAAGCGAGAAGCGTCTTCCCTGGCGCATGCGCTTCACGAGCCTGTTGCCGCGCCTCGAAGCCAATTTTAGTTTTCGCTCGGCCGTCTTTCGCCACGGCGTGCGCTTGGCCGCGACAGTCGCCGTTGCCGAAGCACTCTCGCGCAGCCTTGAAACTCCTCGCGCCTACTGGCTTCCGATGACCGCCGTCCTCGTCCTCAAGCCCGAGTTCACCGTCACATTCACGCGCGGCCTCCTCCGCATCGCCGGGACAATACTCGGCCTTCTGCTCGCCACCGTAATGTTCCATTTCATCCCGACAGGGATTGGACTCGAAGTGGTCCTTATCTTCGCGTTCGTCTTTCTGCTCCGCTGGATCGGTCCTGCGAACTACGGAATTTTCGGCATCGCCGTCAGCGCTCTCATCGTGCTGATGATCGCCATCACCGGGGTCGCGCCGAAAGATGTCATCTGGGCGCGCGGTCTCAACACACTACTCGGCGGATCACTCGCGCTGATCGCCTACGCGGTCTGGCCAACATGGGAGCGTACGCAAGTCGACGAAGTCGTCGCTCGCTTGCTCGATTCGTATCGCATCTACTTCACCAGCGTCGTCAAATACCTGGAAGGTGTTGGCGGTGTCACGCCACTCGACCTCGACCATCTCCGTCTCGCAACTCGCCTCGCCCGCACCAACGCACTCGCGTCCATCGATCGAATGCAAAGCGAACCATGGACCCGCGTCGAAGACATCCCGCTGCTCACGAGCATGCTCGCCAGCTCTCACCGCTTTCTCCACGCCGTACTTTCGGTCGAAGCTGGCTTCGTCCCCGGCCACGGCACAAAGATTCGCGATGAGTTCCGCGTCTTCGCAAACGATATCATTACGGTTCTAGCTGGTTTAGCCGCCGAACTCCGCCGCGCTCGCCCGGCCGGACAGAAATGGCCCGACCTGCGCGAGGACCACCGCCGCCTGACCCAAAACCCGCTCAGCGTCATTGAACAATACGCTCTGGTCAATGTCGAAGCCGACCGCATGACCAATAGCCTCAACACCTTGCGCGAGCAAGTCGAGCTCTGGACAAAACGAAAATCAGCACCACGACAGGCCAAATAGCAACGGAGGTAGCCATGACAATTTCGAATCCAGAATCACGATCGGGACGGCGTCAGTTCCTGTCACGCTGGAAAGCTCTCACATTGGCGGGGCTCAGCCTCAGTCCGTTCGCGGGCGCGATGCCACAGTTCGCGAACCATTTCTCGCCCTCCCAAGCAGCCCACACCGGGGAAAAACGCCCGGGCTTGCCCGCTCCTCCAGCAGCAGCCGATCCCGATGCTCAAGATCAAAATGCTCGGCAGGGCATCGATCAACAGGCCGCAAAACGTGTCATGGCTGCCAAAAACGAAAAAGAATTCCGCGAAGGCGTCGAAAAGCTCTATCAGCTGGCCACCGAGCTCCGCGACGAACTCGCTCAGGCACCCAGGATGAATGTCCTCTCCGTCCGTATGTACAAGAAAACAGAAGAAATCGAGAAGCTCGCCAAGCAGCTCAAAAGCAAAGCCAAGGGCGGCTGATCTCCACACAGCAAAACATTTCACTGCATCTTTTGCATCCCGAGCCGTATCCAACCTGAGAGCGCGAGCTTTATCTCATTGGCTAAAGAAAGGTGTGTTTATGAGTCCCAAGAACGGCAAAGCAAATAGCGGGCACAGCTATTCGAACTCGGAGGCGGGCACCGAGCGTTCGCGCCCCATCCTTCATCAAAAGGCGCACGAGATTCAGCCGTACAACAAAATTGCGAAGCTCCCGATCGGTCTCGACGAAAAAGTCTGTGCCGACAGCGTGGAAAATCTGAACCAACTCCTCGCCGACACAATGACCCTGCGCGACATGTACAAAAAGCACCACTGGCAGGTTGCCGGCCACACTTTCTACCAGCTCCATCTCCTCTTCGACAAACATCACGGCGAGCAAGACGAACTCGTCGACTCGATCGCCGAGCGCATTCAACTCCTCGGCGGAATCAGCCTTGCGATGGCGGCCGACGTCGCCGAAACTACGATGATCCCGCGCCCACCGCGCGGACGAGAAGAGGCCCCCGTGCAAATCTCGCGCCTCCTCGAAGCCCACGAACTCATTCTCAAGGAAGCGCACACCATGGCCAAGCAAGCCGCCGACGCCGGCGATGACGGCACCAACGATCTCGTCGTCAGCGAAATCATTCGGACCAACGAGCTCCAGGTCTGGTTCCTCGCCGAACATCTCGTCGATGTGCCGCTCGTGAGGGCCGATGACGCAACTTCGGCCGAGCCGGTCAAGGCAAAGGCCGCAGGTCGCGCTTAAAGCGGGAAAAGTTTGCAACTTCCAGTTCGAAGACGAAACAAAACAGCCCGGCGATCATTTCGCCGGGCTGTTTCTTTTTCAGGATAAAACGA
>DATAMU010000771.1:0-10944 GCA_036266605.1 Candidatus Acidiferrum sp.
CCGTCTTCGCTGACGGGCGAGTCGCGGCTTTATAACCAGGCGCAAGTGCGGGTGTTGCTCAGCGACGATCCGAACGAATTGCCGGGCGGGGCGGGCGATCCGCAGAACATTCGGCTGGCGAATCTTCAGACGAATGGCAGCGCGCCGGATTATACGAACGGCGTTCCGGTTGCGCTCGTCGGAAATTCGTTTTTCGCGGAAGGAGTGCGAACCGCGGATACGACGGGCGGCGTCACGACGTATCGGGTTGGGCCGGGCGGCGAAACGAACTGGAACACGCTTCCAACGACTCCTCCGGCCGGTGAGGCGACGTTGAAGCCGGTGACGGCTCCGTTGCTGACGCCGACGACTACAGTTGTGGGCGGAACGACGACGACTGTGCAGCCGTGGAATTTGCTGGACGGCTATTTGCGCGTCGAGATTCGAAATGGCGCCGGCGTTTACACGCCGGTGACGGCGGAGTGGCTGCAACTTGGATTTGCGCGGGGAGCCGCGCCGCTCCTGAATGGCGCGCCGAATCCTGTGCATCCGAACGCGATTCTGATATTGCAGCAACAGGCCGATCGCAACGGCGACGGGACGGCGAGCGCGGCGGAACTCGTGACCGATGGCGGAACGGGCAGCACGATTACGGGGCCGGCGACGCGGAACAACTGGTATCCGATCAATATGTATGAGACGCGCGAAGGAGAATTCCGCGAGAATCAGCGCGTCACTGCGAATTGCAGCATCGGCGGCGTGCTGAACCTCGTCGAGATCGATGTGCATAATTTGCAGCGCTGGCTGGCGGGTACGATTGGTGCGAACGGACCGAACACGGAGTATGTCTCGCAGAACGGATACGTTTTATATCTGTCGGATCGGCGCGGCACAATCGTGGCGAATGCTTTGCTGACGTACAAGAACGGCGAGTACGGATACGAGGATGTGATCAATCCGGGATCGGTGAACGGCACGCCGGACAGCACGCTCAATGCGGGCGAGGACGCGGACGGAAACGGGATTCTGGACAATGCGGCGAAAGACTACATGGGTCTTGGATTTGGAGTGGCACAGCCGGGCACGTTGCCGAATGCGACGGTGAGCTGCCTGGCGGTGGCGCGGCCGAACTGGGTTTCTGGGCCGCGGCACGGCGTGCGATTGGTGAACGGATCGCTCGGAAATTTGCCGGTGCGGCCGGATAACGGGCAAGGCGGATTCACGCTCGCGAGCGAGCAGCCCGCGTATGTGCTGGGAAACTACAATGCAAATGCGGGAGGATTCGGGAATCCGCACGCGGCGGCAGCGGTGATGGGCGACACGGTGACGCTGCTTTCGAATAACTGGACGGACTTGAACAGCTTCAAGAGTCCGGCGTCGGTTGCGGGGCGCACGGCGGTGACGAGCTACTACCGGCTGGCGATTGCTTCGGGGAAAAATATCAATTTCCCGCAGCCGGGGTTTGCTGGAGTGCCGCAAGACTTCGGGACGGATGGCGGCGTACATAACTTCTTGAGGTATCTGGAAAATTGGGGCGGACAGACGCTGAACTATGAAGGGTCGATGGTGAGCTTGTTCTATTCGCAGTATGCGACGGGAGTGTTCAAGTGCTGCGGCACGGTATATTCGCCGCCGACGCGCGCGTATGCGTTTGATACGGAGTTTTTGGATATGTCGAAGTTGCCGCCGGGGACGCCGAAGTTTAGGGATGTGGTGAACGTGGGATTCCAGCAGGTTTATTAGCGGCGAGATTTCTTCGGACGTCGAAAAACCAAAGAGAAAAACGAATCGTGCGCGTGTTGACGTCCGGGCAAGCTGGGGCGCAGCATGCTGCGCCCCTACACGAGACGAATGCGCCTAAACACAAAACGGAAAAGATAACGCAGAGACGCGGAGAACGCAGAGGGGCGCGGAGACGCGGCGTGAGCTAGGGCAGAGGCATGGCCAGGCGTTGGCGGGCGTAGTCGCACCAGGGGCTGGTGGGGTCGAGGCGGATGTAATGCTGCCAGTGCTGGCGGGCTTCGAAGGCTGAGCCTAACTTGTCACAGACAAAGGCTAGGTTGTAATGGGCGTCGGCGTAGTTTGCGTCGATGCGGACCGCGATGCGCAGGTGGCGGCGCGCGGCTTCAAGATGGCCGAGCTCGTCGAGCACACTTCCCAAATTAAAGTGAGCGACGGCATTGTCCGCATCGCCGGTGACGGCGCGCAGGAAGCATGCGGACGCGTTTTCCAGGTCGCCCTGCTCGTAAGACAGCATTCCCAAATTGATGAGCGCTTCGACGTGCGTGGGAACGATCGCCAGGACGCGACGGTAGGCTTCGATCGCTTGCAGATGTGTTTCGGGATCGGATTCGTATTGCAGCGCGAGCGCGAACCAATCATTGGCGTTGCGCTCGGGCATGACGCGGACTTTGTCGCGCAATTCTCGCGTGTCGAAATTCAGGACGAACTGGCCGGAGATGGGTTCGAGGTGGGCGCCCTCGTGATCGACGATGACGTCGCGGCCGTTCGAAAGAATGCGGAGCTCGGTGAGCGGCTGTTCGACCTTGGATAATTTTTGATGGAGCGCGGCGAGGGCGAGCCGGAGGCGATTGGCCGAGACGCCGCCGGCGATGAGCTGCTTCGCGGTGCGAAGGCTGATCAGATCGCGGAAATCGTAGAAATCGTCGCCGGCGGCTTTGCGGGGCGAAACGATGCCGGCCTTTTCCCAATAGGCGAGCTGTTTATCGGTGATGTCGAGCAGGCGGAGGAATTCGCGCCGGGAAAAGCGGTCTGTGGCAGTTGCGCCCATCGATCAGGTAGCTCGCATATCTGGTAAGCGCGTGCGGTGGCACGGAATGGCGTTGCGCGGAACACGTTTACAGAGCTGACAAACACAACTGATTGAATCTGGAAGCGACGAGGCTCCGCGGACACCCAAGGCTAGGAATACCACGCGGAGGATTTGGATGCAAAGGGAAGGGGAGGCGTTGGGCGGCAAAAATGCGGATGCGGAGAGAGAGTTAAGAGTGGCTGAATCGGATCGAGGAGCTGCGGAGATTGCTGGCGTCGATTGTGTTGAATAAACCCGCACCCTTTTAAAAACAAAAGGGTGCGGCACCCAAATACCACTATGTGCGACCGACGGGCTAGCCGGCGGAAGACTTTTTGCGCTTCTTTTCGGGGGCGGTGGCTTGAGCCTGGGCGGCGACGGTGCGCTGCGGCGGTTTCTTTCCGCCGGCGGTCGTCGGAGTCTTTTCGGCGATGCTCTTCTTCAGCGCTTCCATGAGGTCGATGACAGGAGCCAGCTTTGGATGCTCGGCCGTGGCGATCTCCTGGCCCTGGCGTTTGGCCTCGATCATCTTCTCCATGCTTTCCATGTAGTTGTCTTTGTACTTGCTTGGTTCGAACGGCGCGGCGAGGCTCTCGATGAGCTGCTCGGCGAGTTTTTTCTCGGCGGGCTTCGGCTCGGACGCGGCGTCGATCTTGCCGTACTCGGCGACTTCACGGATTTCGTTGGTGTAGAACATCGTGTGCAGCGTCATGCCCTTTTTGCGCGGGCGGACGACGACGATGTGCTCGCGCTGGTGCATGGTTAGCTTGGCGATCGCGGCGTACTCCGACTCTTCCATCGCATCGAGCAGCAGCTGATACGCCTTGCGGCCTTCGTCTTCGGGCGTGACGTAGTACGACGCGTCGAAATAAAGCGGGTCGATCTCATCGACCTTCACAAATTCTAGAATTTCCATCGCGCGGGCCGATTGCGGCTCGATCTTGTCGAGTTCTTCCTCGTCGAAGAGGACGTACTGGTCCTTTTCGTATTCGTAGCCCTTGACGATTTCATTCCGCGGAACCTGGCGCTCGCACTGCGGGCAATAGAGCGGCATGCGAATGCGCGTCTTGCATACGTTATGGAGTTGATTGAGGCCGATGCGCTCGGTGCGCGCGGCAGAAAACAGTCGAATCGGGATGGAGATTAACCCGAAGCTGAGGTAGCCCTTCCAGACCGAAGTCGCCATCGCCGCTCCTTATAGTGGCTTACGAGTTCTGCGGGCGCGCAGGGGTACCAAGGTTATTCGGCAAAATCCGAAGTGACAAGGCGAATCCTAGGCGAAGCACGAATGAGTACATCCCTAGTCCTGTGCCCCTCATAGAACGACGGGGCGCAGACGAAATCGTTTCTCGTGAATCCAAGAAGTAGGCTCTCGACGGCCCTAAGTTGCTATCGTGCTAACGAGATATAGGAACTTTTGCACACGGCGGCAGTTGCGCTTCTTGCAGCGAGCGGCGGCGCTAACCTAAAATAGTGACTCGAACGTTTCGGGTAGAAGCGTTCCCCGCCAAAAGCCTGCGGTACAGAAGTCGGATTTATGAACTTGAGGTCGCCGCGCATTGCGGTCGGTCGCCTTTGGGCCGAAATCCGGCTGAGGTTTAGAAAACGAGGGATCGAGTGGCCACACCACTGGAAATGTGGGTCGAGGAGTCGGCGCGACTCACCAAACCGGAGCGCATCGTCTACTGCGACGGGTCAGAGGCTGAAAATCGCCGGATCATCGACGAAATGCTGCGCGGCTCCGACTCGGTCACGCTCAACGAGAAAACCTATCCCAACTGTTACCTGCACCGCAGCAGCCCCAACGATGTTGCCCGCACCGAACACCTGACATTTATCTGCGCCCCCGAAAAAGACGACGTCGGCCCGACGAACAACTGGATGGATCCAGCGGCTGCGAAATTCAAAATTGGCGCGTTGCTCGATGGGGCGATGCGCGGGCGAACGATGTATGTGGTGCCGTACATCATGGGTCCGGTGAACTCGCCGATCAGCAAGGCGGGCGTGGAGATTACCGACAGCCCGTACGTCGTGGCCAACATGCGGATCATGGCGCGCATGGGGAAAGTGGCGACCGATCGCATCGGCAACACGCGCGATTTCGTGCCGGGGCTGCATTCGCTCGGCGATCTCGATCCGACGCGGCGCTACATCGCGCATTTCACCGACGAAAAATTGATTTGGAGCGTTGGCTCCGGCTACGGCGGGAATGCGCTGCTGGGGAAGAAATGCTTTGCGCTGCGCATCGCGAGCGTAATGGCGCGCGAGCAAGGCTGGATGGCCGAGCATATGTTGATCCTCGGGCTGGAATCGCCCGATGGAAAAGTGACATACATGGGCGCGGCGTTTCCAAGCGCTTGCGGTAAGACGAATTTGGCGATGATGGTGAGCGCGCTCGAGAGCCAGGGCTATCGCGTCTGGACTGTCGGCGACGACATCGCATGGATGAAGATCGGCGACGACGGCTATCTGCACGCGATCAATCCCGAGGCGGGATTTTTTGGCGTTGCGCCCGGCACGGGCATGAAGACGAATCGCAACGTCATGGGCGCGTTGCGGCAGAACACGATTTTTACGAATGTCGCGATCACGCCCGACCGCGAGCCGTGGTGGGAAGGCATCGGCGGGCCGCCGCCGAGCGGCATGATCAATTGGAAGAACGAGCTTTGGGACACGTCAAAGGGGCCGGCGGCGCATCCGAATGCGCGGTACACAGTGCCGGCGCATCAGTCGCCGAGTATTTCACCGCAGTGGGAAGCTCCCGGCGGCGTGCCGATTTCGGCGTTCATTTTTGGCGGACGCCGGGCGCGTGTTGCGCCGCTTGTGTACGAATCGTTCGATTGGCAGCACGGCGTGTTTGTCGGCGCGACGATGGCCAGCGAGACGACGGCTGCCGCGACGGGAAATGTCGGCATCGTGCGGCGCGATCCGATGGCGATGCTGCCGTTCTGTGGATACAACATGGCGGATTATTTCGGGCACTGGCTCGAGATGGGAAAGAAGATTCCGAAGCCGCCGAAGATTTTCCATGTGAATTGGTTTCGTAAGGGCGCGGACGGTAGATTTTTGTGGCCGGGGTTTGGCGAGAACGTGCGCGTGCTGAAATGGATTCTGGAGCGCGTGGAAGGGCGCGGCGGGGCGGAAGAGACGCCGATCGGATTTGTGCCCTCGCGGAACGCGCTGACGCTGGATGGATTGAACTTGTCGAGCGAGACCGTGGATGAATTGCTCGAGGTCGATCCTCAGGACTGGGAGCAGGAACTGATCGACAGCAAAGAATTCTTGCAGAAGTTTGGCAGCCGGCTGCCGCGCGCGATTCGCGAAGAGCACGAGAAGCTTTCGGGGCGGTTGGGGCATTCTGCGGGCGTCGCGCGTTAGACGTGGATCCACACTGGTCCGCGTTTTCTTGGGGAATAACCTCAAAATTGTTTGTTAGAGAATTTTGCTGATTTCCGCGTCGATCGCGAGATGCGTGGCTGGAACGCCGTCGATATGGTACTTCTCACCGTCGGCTTCGGTGAAATCGAAAAAGCGGCTGATGTGGTAGTCCTCGTCGTAGTCGGTGAGGAGTTGCTCGGTTTCGGGCTTGCTCAGGCCAAAGGCGGACAGGGGCACAGCGACTCCGAATCCGCGCGCGACGGATTGGTATTTTGCGACCAACTGCTGCAAGGTCATGATCGGTGCGCGACGCGGTTCAGCGGCCATGTTCGAGGCTCCTTAACCTAAGTCTACTCCCGAACCTTTGCGCCGGCATTCGAATCTCACTAAAGGTAACCGGTGGCGGGGCGTCCGGCGGTCGCAATCGTGCCGAGATGGGACGCACCCTTCGAAGCTCAGGGCAAGGCGGTGCTGCACCCGTACAAGCTGTACCCGATGGCGTGCGCGGCAGCGTTTGGACCGAATCCGCAAATTCGCTACTATCAAGACGCGATCAAATTCGATGGAGGAATGACATGAGCATTTCCGTGGGACAGAAAGCGCCCGACTTTACGCTGCAAAATCAGGATAAAAAGGAAGTGAAGCTCTCGGACTTCGCGGGCAAGAAAAACGTGGTGCTGATGTGGTATCCGCTCGACTTCAGCCCGGTTTGCACGAACGAACACGCGTGCATGGTCAACGACATGAAGTCGTTCGACACGCTTGACGCCGAAGTGATGGGCATTAGTGTGGACAGCGTGTGGGCGCACAAGGCATTTGCCGACAAGATGGGTATCAAGTATTCGCTGCTGGCGGATTTTCATCCGAAAGGCGCGGTGAGCGAGAAGTACGGCACGTATTTGGCGGACAAAGGGATTACGGGCCGCGCGATCGCGATCGTGAACAAAGCGGGGAATGTCGCGTGGTTCAAGAATTACGACATTCCGGTTGTGCCGGACATCAAGGAAGTTGCGGCGGCGCTGACGCAGGTGAAATCGGCGTCGGCGTAGTCGAATATTCGGTGGCAGAGAATGCGTAGGGGCACGGCATCGCCGTGCCCATTCTTTCTTTACGCGCCGTTCAGCATCGCGGCCTGAAGCAATGGCGCCAGGAACCACAACGCGAGAGTCAGAATGCCCGCCGCGATTAACGGAATTCGAAGAGGCCGGGCTCGGAGCGCACCAAGCACGATTGTGCCGACAGCAATCAGCGCGATCAGCACTTGGACCGCGATCACGCTCCAGTGCTCGGTTACTGCCGGGATGGTTGTGCCAACCCACGCGAGCACGGTGCTGGTCGGAAATCCGGGGACGCGAAACACGAATGCGATTGTCAGGCAGAGTAGAAGCGGCGCGGCGATCAAATAATCCTTCTTGCGACTGGGTTGTACGTGGGCTACTTCGTGATCGACGCTTGGGAACGACCCTGGCTCGACACGAAACGGGGGCGCGTCCTCAGGCAGCAGGCGCGCCCAGGCGAAGGCGAGCGGCGTGCCTGCTGCGATCAGCAGAACTATCAACGTGGCAAACGCGAGACGATGATCCATCGACAGATATGATGCGGGTGAGGCCGCCAGGATTTACTTGCCGGCGAACTCGTTTTTCACCACGACTCCGCCCTTCATGACGAACTGCACGTTTTCGAGCAGCTTTACGTCGGAGGTCGGATCGCCGCTGACGGCGATGACGTCGGCGAAATGTCCGGTTTCGATCGAGCCGACTTTGTCGGACCAGCCGATCAAATCGGCGGCCTTGATCGTCGCGGCTTGAATCGCGTCGGTCGGTTTCATGCCCCATTCGACCATTTTCGCGAATTGCCGCGCGTTGTCGCCGTGCGGATAGACGCCGGCGTCGGTTCCGAACGCGATTTTCGCGCCCGCTTGAAAAGACTTCTTGAAATTTTCGCGCTGTGTGCGGCCTACTTTCTTTTCTTTTTCGATCGATTCCGGCAGCATGCCGGCTTTCGCGCCTTCTTGGAGAATGAAATCATCGTTGTAGATATCGAACACAAGATAGGTGCCGTGCTGCTTCGCCAGCGCGATGCCTTCGTCATCGATGAAGCTGCTGTGCTCGACGGAGTCGATGCCGGCGTTGATGGCGTCTTTGATCGATTGCGTGCCGTGCGCGTGCGCGGCGACTTTGCGGCCGAGTTTGTGCGCTTCTTCGACGATGGCTTTCAACTCTTCCAGAGTGTATTGCGGCGTGCCTGGCTGATCGCCTTTGCTCAAAACTCCGCCGGAAGCGCAGACCTTGATGACGTCGGCGCCGTACTTCACGGTTTCGCGAACTTTCGCTCGCGCCGCCCACGGACCGTCCGCGACGCCTTCGGCGCGGTGGTGAAATTCATAGGCGAGGAGATTGTCGTCGCAATGCCCGCCAGTAATTCCCAATGGCGGCCCGGATACGATCATGCGCGGACCCTCGATCATTCCTTCGTTGACTCCGTCACGCACGGCGACGTCGGTGTAGCCGCTCGCTCCCACGTTTCGAATCGTTGTGAAGCCGGCGTGCAATGTCACACGGGCGTTTTTGACGCCGTGGACGGTTTCTTGCGCGGTGGAAATTCCGAGAGATGCGTAGCCACCGTCACTGGGATCGCCGGTGATGTGCGTATGCACATCGATGAGTCCGGGCAGACAGGTCGCGCTGGAGAGATCGGTGATCGTCACTCCGCCAGCCGCCATCGGCGAACCGGCGGGGCCGACGCTGGTAACCAGTCCGTTTGCGTCGAACACGACGACCTGATCGTTGAGAAGTTTGCCGCTACGTACGTCGAGCAGCTTGCCGCACTTTACGGCACCGCCGTTCTTCGGCGTGGTCGCGGCTTTGTCTTCGGTCGCGGCCTGAGCGCTCGGCGCAGATAGGATTGCGGCACACACGACGATGACCGCGAAACTCACACCATTTAGAAATTTCCGCATCAAGCTCCCCTGACGAATCGAATGACGGTTCCGTCTCCGTCAAACAACAAAACCACGGGAGCATACCTCTAAGCATCAGGCGTTGAAAAGGGAAGAAGCCTGCGCGGAGACGTGTGAACCGAGCGGCCAGAGAGTCGATGATAAGGTGTAGTTGTGCTGGAAACGGAGCGACTTCGACTACGAAATTGGCGGTCGAGCGATCGAGAGCCTTTCGCACGGTTGAATGCCGACCCGCGCGTGATGGAGTTTTTTCCGAAATGTCTGACGCGGGAAGACAGCGACGCGATGGTCGATCGCATCGAGGAACATTTTCGCTCGAAAGGTTTCGGACTCTACGCGGCTGAGTTGCGCAGCGATGGTCGTTTCGTGGGATACGTCGGCCTTCATACGCCGGCGTTCGAGGCGCACTTCACGCCGTGCGTTGAAATCGGCTGGCGCCTCGCAAACGATGTTTGGGGGCAAGGCATTGCCACCGAAGGTGCTCGAGCGGTTGTTCGCCACGCATTCGAAGACTTAGCGCTCGACGAGATCGTTTCGTTCACGGTTCCTGCCAACCAACGCTCGATCCGCGTGATGAAAAAACTTGGAATGACGAACGACTCCGCCGATGATTTCGAACACCCCAACCTCGCCTTCGGCCACCCGCTTCGCCGCCACGTACTCTATCGATTGAAATGCTACAGCGCCGGGCGTTAGCTAACCGCCCAAAATAAAAAGGGCAAGCCCGGAGGCTCGCCCTTTCAACACTACCGACTTGAAGCTTATTTTGCGATTCGACGGCAAACGGGCTTACTTCTTTGCGGCGCCAGCTTTCGCGGCGGCGTCTGCGTATTTCTTGGTGAACCGCTCGACGCGTCCAGCGGTATCGATCAGCTTCTGCTTGCCCGTGAAAAATGGGTGGCAGTTCGAGCAAATTTCGACCTTCAGCATGTCGCCCTTGATCGTCGACCGCGTCGGGAATTGATTGCCGCACGCGCAGTGCACGGTGACGGCGTGATAGTCGGGATGAATACCGGCTTTCATGGTGATACTCCAATCTGTCGCGTCCGGTCTGCGCGGTTTGTTGCACCGATGCTACAGCCGCGTCGCTAGGTCGCGAGACAATCTTAGATTATACGACAGGCTTGCAGGATTCCAAAACTCGCATTTGGCGCCGGCTCATCGACTTACGAGGGACAAATTGCACGACGCGGCTTAAAACGTCCAGCGCGTCGCCGCCTGAACGTAGTCTTCGGCGTGCTCGTCTTGGCCGAACGCCACTTTGGGCTCGATTCGAAACACGCTGCCGCCCGATGACTCCAATAGCGGCAACAACTTACCGCCGTATTTGCGGTCGTAGACCTCGCCCATCCGCTTCCACTCGGCTCGATCCGTTATTTCGACCGCGGTACCTTCTACGATCACCGCTTCGTCCGCCTTCTCGGTTCCCAGCACGCAATACGGTTGAGCCGCGATATTTTTCGCTTTTCGCGTCTTCGGTCCCGTGCTGAACCAAAACGCGTCCTCCCACCAAATTCCCCAAATCACCATCAGGTGCGGCCGCCCATCCGGCCTAGCCGTTGAAATCCAATAGTTGTGCGATTTTTCGAGACGCTCGACGGCCCACTTCCACGGCTTCAGCGCGGATAAATCATCGGAAGGTTTGCTGATCGCATCGGGCCAGTGTGGGCGCCCAACTTTCGGCTCGCTCATCGGAAATTCCTCCCGAGCCTAAGTAGCACGAATATCGGCGCCCGTGCCAGCGATGTTTGCGTTTGAAATTTGCAGGTTGAGCGATGAAAGGAAAAACGCTGAGCAACTCAGCGCCGCGCTACGA
>DATAMU010000772.1:0-4715 GCA_036266605.1 Candidatus Acidiferrum sp.
TGGGCAGTTCCGGCCGCTGTTGCTGCTGATCAGGCGGTGGGCTTCCGCCAGGATTCTGCGCGAAAGCAGGTGCGCCTGTTCCACCGGCAAGAGCCGTGGCGAGCAGCGCTGCTGTCAGGGCGCGGAGCGCCTCACGCGAATATCCGGAAATCGACTTCGCCACCGCGCGCTGGCGCGTGGCCGGCCGCTTCGCCGATACACAGGGGGACGACGGCTTTGCGGTCAACCGTAACAGGTTCATATCTTGTGTCACTCCTCGAATTGATCTTCGACCAAGCGCAAATCACACTAAGCGCAAAATGGTGTTCCTCCTGTTACAACGTCAACAGGACCCACTTTGTTTCATGCAAGACCGCGAAAAAGGGCACGAAGAGGCGTGCGACCGAGCTAAAACTCGAACTTTGGAGTCTAGCAGGCAGCCGCTTCCTTGACAACGAAACACACGGCGGCTAGGCTGCTGACGATTCGACGTTTACGGGCGTTTTGGGTTAGCTCAACCACCGATCGGCTGCCCAGTTCGTGCGCCGTTGCGGTGTTCGATGCGGAGTCGGCGCAGGCCGTTATCCGGTGTCGGTCATTCCGGGCTTGTTGAACCGTGGCGCGGCGCGAGGTCTTGGAGAGAGATGCTCAAGCGTGAAGAATTGCTGAAGATCTTTGAGAGTGCTGGCGCGGTTCGGCATGGGCATTTCGAACTCTCCAGCGGGTTGCATAGCGGGACGTACGTGCAGTGCGCGCAGGTGCTGCAATATCCGCGCTTCGCAGAAAAATTGGGGCAGGAACTTGCCGCGCTTTTTTCCGACGCGACGATTGAGGCGGTCGTGTCGCCGGCGATGGGTGGATTGATCATTGGGCAGGAAGTGGCTCGTGCGTTGCCTCAGCCGAAAGCGGGATTGGTGGGCGCCGGAGCACCGGCGATGTTTGTGGAACGCGACGCCAGCGGCTCGATGTGTTTGCGGCGCGGCTTTTCGTTGAAGCCGGATCAGCATGTCTTGGTGATTGAAGACGTGTGGACGACGGGCGGCTCCACGCAGGAAGCGATACGCGTTGTTGAAGAAGCGGGCGGGCGAGTGGTTGCCGCGGGAGCTTTGATCGATCGGAGCGGTGGCAAGGTTGAGTTTCCAGTTGAGGCGCAGGCTTTGTTGGATTTGCCGATTGCGAGTTATGAGCCGGATGATTGCCCGCTCTGTCGCGATGGCAGCGCGGCGGTGAAGCCGGGAAGCAGGTTCGTGCGTTCCGCTTGATTCCAATCTTCGGAAGTAAACCCTGTAAAATACCTTCCCACGAATGCATTATTTCAAGCTCACGATTGCTTACGACGGCACGGATTTTCATGGGTGGCAGTTTCAACCGGGCAAGCCCACGATCCAGGGCGAAGTTGTCGGCATTCTTCGCAAATTGACGCAGGAGAATGTGCAACTCGCGGGCACGGGTCGTACGGATGCCGGTGTGCACGCTCTTGGGCAGGTTGCCAGCTTTAAGACTCAGTCGAGGATGTCCGCCGGTGAATTTCAGCATGCATTGAATTGCATGTTGCCGCCGACGATTCGGATTGTGGATGCGGAAGAGGTCGGGCCCGATTTCAGCGCGCGATTTTCGGCGAAAGGGAAGGTCTATCGTTATCGCATTTATCGAGGGCGGGTGCTGCCGCCGATGATTTGGCGGTACGTGCTGCACTATCCCTGGCCGCTGGATGAAGACGCGATGCGGTTGGCTGCGGCAAAATTTGTCGGCGTTCATGATTTCACTTCGTTCGCGGCTTCCACGGGCTCGGAAGAAGACGATAGAGAGCGCGAGATGAAGCGCGAGATTTTTTCGACGGAGCTGGTGCGCTCGCCTGCCGACGATCAAGAACTGGTCTTCACCGTACACGGCCGTTCGTTTTTGCGCTACATGGTGCGCAAAATGGTCGGCACGCTTTTGCACGTCGGGCAAGGGAAGCTGACCCCTGACGACATCGATCGGCTCTTCGAGTTACGCGACCGCTCAAAATCCGGCCCGACCGTCCCATCTCAAGGTTTGGTGATGGTCCGCTCCGAGCACAACGAGTCCTATCGCATCACCTGATGCGCTTCGCAAAAATTTAGTGTTCCCGTTCACTGTTATAATTCGGGCGTGGTCTATACGCTCAAGCAGGCCAAGGCTAATCTGTCTCGTCTCATCCAAGAGGCATGCGACGGAAAAGACGTCATCGTTGCTTACAGGGATAAGCTCGTGAAGTTCGTTGCGTGTGGCGCCGCGCCTCGCCAGCGAGTACCCGGTCGATTGAAAGGCAAGATTTCCTACTCTCGTGACGCTTTTGAACCTCTTACTCGCGAAGAGCGAAAAGATTTAGGCTTCGAGTAAGTTCCATTCCGCAGCCGCTTCAGGCAAAATACCGACGCAAAATTTGGGAGCCTACATGCTTCGTCGAGTCAGTCTTGCGTCCGCAATTCTATTTGCAGCTACGCTGTTGCCATTTGGCCGTCACATTGCGGCGGATGAGCCGGTGATAGCCGGCTTCTCTGCGCAGTCGTCGCGCACTGAGCGCGGCTGGGAAGAGAAATTCCGCGCGCTGCCCGATCCGGCGAAGCTGCGCGAATACATGCAGCGACTCAGCGCGCGCCCGCACAATGTCGGCTCGCCTTATGACAAGGACAACGCCGAATGGCTACTCGCGAAATTCAAAGAGTTTGGTTTTGACGCGCACATCGAATCCTTCAATGTTCTTTTTCCGACGCCGAAAGAAAGGCTGATCGAACTCGTCGATGGCGGGCCGAAGTTCACCGCGAAATTGCAGGAGCCGGCGGTTCCGGAAGATCCGACGTCGGACCAGCAATCGGAACAGCTTCCGACGTACAACGCATATTCCGCGGATGGGGACGTGACTGGGCCGTTGGTATACGTGAACTACGGCATCCCCGAGGATTACGAAACGCTCGCTCGCCATGGAGTTTCGGTGAAGGGCGCGATCGTCATCGCGCGTTATGGTCACGCATGGCGCGGTATTAAGCCGAAGGTCGCCGCCGAGCATGGCGCGATCGGCTGCATCATTTATTCCGATCCGCGCGACGATGGCTATTCTGCCGGCGAAACGTATCCGCAAGGCGGCTTGCGGCCGCGCGAAGGCGTGCAGCGTGGCAGTGTGCAAGACTCCACAGAATTTATGGGTGATCCGCTCACGCCGAACGTTGGCGCGACCGCGGATGCGAAGCGTCTGCCGATTAAAAATGCCCCGACGACGACAACCATTCCGGTGATTCCGATTTCGTACGGCGATGCTGTCCCGCTGCTTTCCGCCATCACGGGTCCAGTCGTCCCGGAAGCCTGGCGCGGCGGATTGCCAATCACGTATCGGATCGGCCCGGGTCCTGCAAAGGTTCATCTCAAGATGTTTTCGAACTGGGAGATGAAGCCGCTCTATGACGTCATTGCGAAAATCCCTGGCTCCGAATTTCCCGATGAGTGGGTTCTGCGCGGCAATCATCATGACGCGTGGGTGAACGGCGCGGAAGATCCGATTTCCGGGTTGAACGCCGTACTAGAAGAAGCGCGTTCTCTAGGCGAACTCATAAAAGCCGGCTGGAAGCCGAAGCGAACAATTGTTTATTGCGCGTGGGATGGCGAAGAGCCGGGCTTGTTGGGATCGGTCGAGTGGCTCGAGACGCACGCCGATGAGCTGCGCCAGAAGGCGGTGGCCTATGTGAACTCCGACACGAATGGCCGCGGCTTTCTTGGTGTAGACGGCGCGCACTCGCTCGAAAAGCTTGCCAACGACGTTGCGCGCGACGTTCCCGATCCCGAGACCAAGCTCTCTGTGTGGAAGCGCTGGCAGCTCAAGAGCCTCACCGATGCGAGCTCCGATGAAACTCGCGCGGAGTTGCGCTCGCGAGCGGATTTGCGCATCGACATTTCCGGTGGCGGCTCCGATCACGCGGGCTTCCAGAATTTCCTCGGCATTGCGGTGCTGAATTATGGCTTCGGTGGCGAAGACCAGGGCGGCATCTACCACTCCATCTACGACGATTTTTATTGGTACACGCATTTCAGTGATACCGACTTCGCTTACGGCAAGGCGCTCGCGCAGGTCGCCGGCACGACGGTGATGCGTCTGGCGGACGCCGATCTTTTGCCGTTTGATTTTTCGGATCAGGCCGAGACCGTTCAAACGTATGTTCGCGGTTTGCAAAGTTATGGAGTCCAGCAGCAGAACGAAATTCGCGAGCGCAATCTTGAGATCGAGGAAGGCGCATTCACCGCGAGCGCAGATCCAAAACAAAAATACGTCGCGCCCACGAGGCAGGACATGCCGCCGCACTTGAATTTCGCTCCGCTTCAGAACGGCGCTGATGCTCTGACTCACGCCGCCGAGGAATACAGAAAAGCGCTGGCTCAGGCGAACGCCAAAGGCGGCGCCGCGTTGTCTTCGGCGTCGATGAGCCAGGTCAACCGCATGTTGATCGACACCGAGCGCAAGCTGACCAATCCGGCTGGATTGCCGGGCCGCTCCTGGTACAAGCACCAGATTTATGCACCCGGCGTTTATACGGGTTACGAAGCGAAGGCGATCCCGGCCGTTCGTGAGGCCATGGAGCAGAAACAGTGGCACGTCGCGGAACAGGCAATCGCAAGCGCAGCAACAGCGATTCAAAATGAAGCCGCACAGGTAAGCGCGGCCGCTTCGAAACTTCAGAAGACCGCCGCAGGGAAGTAAAGTCGCGGAAGCAGACAGACGATCG
>DATAMU010000773.1:0-2500 GCA_036266605.1 Candidatus Acidiferrum sp.
GGTGGCGAGTGACTCGTCTTACTCGCCACAGCAATGCGCATCCAGGAGGAACCTAGACAATGAAGCCACTCGGACTAATTTTGATCGTTCTTGGCGTGCTGGCCTTGATGTATCAGGGCTTCACCTACACGACCCACAAGAAAGTTCTAGACGTTGGCCCCATCCAGGCGACTAAGGAAGAGCATCACAGTGTGCCACTGCCTCCAGTTCTGGGAGCACTTGCGCTGATTGGCGGCGTCGTGATACTGGTTTCGGACCGCAAGGGCTGAGCACTCGAAAGAATATCGCCCATCGAATTTTGCTGAAACGTAACAAAACAAATAGCCTGGTCGTCGCATCAAAGATTGGCACCAGTAAAAAGGAGAAGCGTTCATGAAGCAGTTGCACAGAAGACTTTTCACCGCGATTTTGGCCGGCGCATTCGTCGTTGCAGGGCTTGCGCTAACGCCAGTGTCCAAGGCAAAAGCCAAGGACAACGACACGAAGGACAACGATCGCATCGAAAACGCGGGCACGGTTTTCAGCGAGATCGTTGACATTCCGGACGACATTCCGCAGGACCTGCTCGACAAGGCGCGCTGCGTCATCATTTATCCGTCGGTAGTGAAGGCCGCCTTTATCGTTGGCGGCAGCTACGGCCGTGGCGTGATGGTCTGCCGCACGCACAAGGATTACACCGGACCGTGGGGCGCTCCCACGATGATGGCGCTCGAGGGCGGCAGCGTCGGCTTCCAGATCGGTGGCCAGGCGACCGACTTCGTCATTCTCGTCATGAACAACCGCGGCGCCGACAGCGTACTGCACAGCAAAGTGAAACTCGGCGGCGACGCATCGATCGCGGCCGGTCCGAAGGGCCGCAACGCATCGGCGGAAACCGACGCGACACTCCGCGCCGAAATGCTGAGCTATTCGCGCGCACGCGGCGTGTTCGCCGGAATCTCGCTCGAAGGTTCGACGGTTCGCCCGGACAACGATGCGAATAAGCGCATCTACGGCAAGACCGTCTCGGCCGAAGACATCATCACCGAATCGAAGCTACATGCTCCAGCTTCCGCGGCCAAGCTGCTTGCTCGGTTGCAGAAGGCTTCTCCGCATTTGAAGCCCTGAGCGGATTCACACCAAAACAGAAAAGGGCGGAGAGAAATCTCCGCCCTTTTTATTTGTAGCGCCGGCATATTGCCGGCGGGTTCAAATTTTGGTTGAGTGAACCTGCGACTGCTGAATCTACCTCGACACGCGCGGAAAACCGCAGGCAAGATGCCCTTCGTTCCTCAGGACAAGCCGGCGCTACCTAATCCGCGCTATCCGACGCGCCGGAGAGAGTCTCCCAGCCGCGGCGAGACAAGCTCCAGTAAATGAAGTATCCGGCGACGGCGGAGATAATCAGCAGCACAATTCCGGTGATCCACTCCTGCAGCACCAGCTCCCCGATTCCGAACATGCAGCAGTAGACAAGCGTGCAGCCCATGATCCAGTCGAACGTGTTCGCACCAAGATCGCGGACCGGCTTGATCTCTGGCGCGAGTTCGGCGATACGCTTCCATCCGAGGAGCGTAGGGTGGACGCGACGGTAGAACTTGAGTAGGCGCTCGTCCGATTCCGGCGGCGTGACCATCGTCACCACCAGCCAGACGATTGTGGTTACCGCCGTGGTGATGAGTGCCGTCTTGGCGAAGACTACCGTCGTATTTCCGCTGAACGACATCTGCGCCAGCGAAATCGATACGACGAATGCCGCGACCATCGCGGAGATTTCGCTCCACGCGTTGACGCGCCACCAATACCACCGCAGCATCAGCACGCCGCCGGTTCCGGCGCCCATACCGAGCAGAAGCTGCCACGCCGATTGAATCGAGGTGATGTGCGCCGCGGTGTAGCCACTCAAAATCACCAGCAGCACGATGAAGAGCTTGCTGACGAACACGTAGTGCTTTTCCGTCCCTTTGCGAACGACGAAACGGCGATAGAAATCGTTGATGAAGTACGACGTGCCCCAGTTGAGCTGCGTGCCGACGGTGGACATGAACGCCGCGAGAAACGCCGCGATCATCAGGCCGCGCAACGCCGGGGGAAGAAAATCGCGCAGCACCATCACGTACCCTTTTTCAGGTTCGGCGGCGAATTCCGCGCTCGGATGCAAGCCGCCGTGCGTTGAGTAAACGGCGACCGCGACGAGGCCGGTGACGATCCATGGCCACGAGCGCATCGCGTAGTTCGCGATGTTGAACCAGAGCGTCGCGCCGAGCGAATTTTTTTCGTCTTTCGCGCTGAACATGCGCTGCGCGACGTAGCCGCCGCCACCGGGTTCGGCGCCAGGGTACCAACTCGCCCACCACTGCACGCCGAGATAAAGAACAAACGTGATGACCGGCAATGTCCAGATCGCGTCGCTCGTCCACCCAAGATGGAAATTCGGGAAGAAGGAGGTGACGTCGCTCGTCGGCTGACCTGTCGCGCGCACGGCATCGTTCACATGCGAGAGCTGAAGTTTCAGCAGTGT
>DATAMU010000774.1:0-4087 GCA_036266605.1 Candidatus Acidiferrum sp.
AACACCGCGATCTTCAGCATCATCAACGGATTCATGCTGCGCCCGCTGCCCATCGCCGATCCGCACAGTGTTGTTTACCTCGCCTTCCCCCGCGGGCCCGCGAATTTCGATCACGAATTCTCGTATCCGGAATTCACCGACATCCACAATCAAACCTCCAACGTTTTCGCCGACTCCGCCGGAATCATCTTCGGCGGCTTTGCCGGATTCGAAAATCTCGCCGACGGCCTCACCTACGAAGGCCACACCGAACCCGTGCAAACTTCCTTCGTCACCGGCAATTTCTTCCCGATGCTCGGAATTCGCCCCGCTCTCGGCCGTCTCATCCTCCCGGATGAGGGCAAATCTCCCGGCGCCGATCCCGTCGTCGTCATCGGCGATCGCTATTGGAAGACGCGCTTTCACGCCGACCCCAACATCGTCGGCAAACAAGCCGCCATCAACGGAAAACCCGTCACCATCGTCGGCGTCACTCCCGAAGGTTTCGAAGGCATCACGCCGCTGCTCTCGATGCAAGCGTACCTGCCTCTGGGCATGGCGACGATCGACAGCAACGGCAACACCGACTTCTTCGCCGATCGCAAAACTCGCACGCTCGCTCTCCTTGCGCGATGGAAAGACGGAATGAACGATGCCAAGGCCCAGCCTGCTCTCGACCTGGTCGGCCAGAGCCTGCTGCAACAACTCGCGCGTCACGAGGATTCAAGCTCGCTGCGCGCCATGCCGCTTCGTCCCCCCGGCATCACCAATCCTCCGGGTTTGCTGCCCAGGCTCGCGACCCTTTTCATCATTCTTGCCGGCCTCGTGCTGCTGCTCGCCTGCGTCAACGTCGCGAATCTCGTGCTCGTCCGCTCCACCGGCCGTGAACGCGAAATCGCCGTCCGCAGCGCGCTGGGCGCCTCTCGCACCCGCGTCGTCCGTCAATTGCTCACTGAAAGTCTGCTGCTCTCTTGCGCCGGATGCTTCGCGGGCGCGCTGATCGGCCTGAATATTGTCCACAGCATTTCTACCGTCGATTTTGGCACCGATCTGCCTTTACTCCTGAGCTTTCCCTTCGATTGGCACGTTTTCCTTTACGCCGCAGCTATCGCCCTCGCCACCGGACTCCTCGTCGGACTCTTCCCCGCTTTGCGCGTTTCGCTCAGCAATCTGCGCGACGTCCTTTATTCCGCCGGCCGCGGCTCCACGAATCGCCGTCAGCGCCTGCGCAGCACTCTCGTCGCGATTCAAGTCGGCGGTTCCCTCGCGCTCCTCGTCGTCGCCGGACTTTTCCTTCGCAGCTTTCAGCACGCGCAAAACTCCGATCTCGGCTTCGATCCGCGCGGCGTCGTGAACCTTACCGCCGATCCCCACGAAATCGGTTACAACGAGCCCCAGTCCGTCGCGTTCTACAACGAGCTTCTCGATCGCGTTCGCGCAAATCCCGGAGTGAAATCCGCCAGCATCGCTTCCACCGTTCCGCTCGGCGAGACCGTCCTCGCCGACAATATCGAAATCCCCGGCCGATCCGTCGAAAAAGACCAGCCCGCTCCGCACCCCATCTACGTCGCCGTCTCATCGCACTATTTCGAAACCCTGGGAATGTCTCTGCTTCGCGGCCGTGAAATCACCGGCGCCGATACCGAAAATTCTCAACCCGTCGCCGTCATCAACGCGGCCATGGCCGAAAAATACTGGCCGAATCAGGATCCCATCGGCAAGACTTTCGCCCGCGCCGACAAACCCAAGCGCGCTATCCAAATCGTCGGCATCGTGAAAAATTCCCGCCTCGACCAGATATCCGGGCCTTTCGAGGAAGGCTTCTACATCCCCTTCAGCCAAAATTTCGCTGCCTCCGCCACGCTGCAAATTCGCACCACCATTTCAACCGATGCGACGGCGCGCATCGCGCTCGACCAAATCCATTCCATTTCGCCAACCATGCCCGTCTTCGGCATTCGCACGATGTCGCGCCTGATCAACGGCGGAAACGGCCTGCTCTTCTTCAAAGCCGGCGCCGCCATCGCAGCCTCCCTCGGTTTGCTCGGCCTCGTTCTCGCCGTCGTCGGCGTCTACGGTGTGATGTCCTACAGCGTCAGCCGCCGCACCTCCGAAATCGGCATTCGCATGGCGCTCGGCGCGCGTCGCGATCAGGTGCTCTCCATGATCTGCAAACAAGGCGCGCTCCTCGTAGCCTTCGGCCTCGCCACCGGCCTCCTCTGCGCTTTCGCCATCGGTCGCCTCATGACCGATTTCCTTGTCGACGTCACCCCAACCGATCCGATCACCTTCGTGATCGTTTCCATCTTGCTCACCGCCATCGCGCTGCTGGCGTGCTACATACCAGCCCGCCGCGCCACCAACATTGAGCCAACCCAGGCCCTTCGCCACGAATAGCCAGCCACCGCTGGTCACCGATGCACCCGCCGTTTGCCTAATGGCTAGTACCACTCAGGGAACCCTGCCCCTGCGGACGGCTTGCACCCCCCTCCCCGCGCGTGTACCGTGGAAATGGGCCTCTAGCGCTGTTTTTGGCGCAATTTGAGACCGCAAGTGGTCACTCTGAGGGCGCGGGCAGCCGCCGACATTCCGGTTCAGGCTGAACAAAGAAGCGTTACAGAAGGTGCGGCTGAAGACAGCAGGATCGCCGCCTGGGAAAACGCTCGCGCGGGGATTTCGTGTCGTACTGGTTCCGCAACGATAATCGATTGCCGCAGGCTCGGCTGGCTGTCGTCTCCTACGTCATCGTAGGCATGATCGGCCTTTTGCTCGTCGGATTCTGGAAGCTCCAGATCATCGATTCCGACAAGTATTCGCAGTGGGCCGACCGCAACCGCATCCGCTCCATTCCGGTCATTGCTCCTCGCGGGCGCATGCTGGACCGCGACGGCCGCGTCTTAGTCGATAACTACCCATCTTTCAGCGTCTTGCTCCTACGCGACGATCCAGCGCAAATCTCAAAGAATCTGCCCGCGATCTCCGAAGGTCTCGGTGTCCCGCTCGACGATCTGAACGACCAGCTCAACAGCGCCCGTGAATTGCCCAAGTTTCAGCCGATCGTAATCAAACCGGAAGCAACCCCGGCCGACGTGGCTTTTATCGAATCGCACCGGTCCGATATCCCACTGCTCGAAATGCTGATGGTGCACCGTCGCCGCTATCTGCCCAACGGCTTCATGGCCCACGCCAGCGGCTACGTCGGTGAAGTCAGTGAAAAGCAGATCGAAGACAGCAACGGTAAGTTCCGCCCGGGCGACTTCGTCGGCAAAACTGGCCTCGAACGGCAATATAACGATATTTTGCAGGGCACGGACGGCATGCGCCGGGTGATCGTCAATAGCGTCGGCAAGGAAGTTGACCGCCTCCCGACCCAGGAAGCCATCCCCGGTAAACAGATCCAGCTCAGCATCGATTACGACCTTCAGGCCGTCGCCGAACAGTCGCTCGGCCAGCGTCCCGGCGCTGTGGTCGCTCTCGATCCGCGTACCGGTGAAGTCCTGGCGATGGTCAGCCGCCCGACGCCCGACCCCAACGACTTCGCAATTCGAATCTCTGCCAAGGAATGGAAAGATCTAAACGACGATCCTCTCAAGCCGCTTCTGAACCGGGCGATTCAAGCCCAGTTGGCTCCCGGCTCGGTCTTCAAGATTGTCACCGCAACGGCCATGCTCGAAGATCACGTTCCGTCCGAGAATTTCACGTCGTTCTGCCCGGGCTATGGCACATTTTTCGGCCGCCAGTATCACTGCTACGTCTTCTATTCAAAAACGGGAGCTAAGTCGCATGGAATCGTTGACTTACATCAAGCGATTCTCGAATCGTGCGACGTATTCTTTTACAACGTCGGTGTGAAGCTGGGAATTGACCGCCTTGCTTACTACGCCAGCGGGTTGGGCGTCGGGCATAAGACCGGAATCGATCTTCCGTCTGAAGAATCGGGGCTGATGCCCTCCCAGGAATGGGTCGAGCGCGCCTTCCATCGAAAGTGGTATGCCGGCGAAGTCATCTCGGTTGCGATTGGTCAGGGCGCCGTTCAAACCACGCCTCTACAGCTTGCCCGGCTCATCGGTGGCATCGCCTCGGGTGGCGTTTTCAAGCAGCCCCACAT
>DATAMU010000775.1:0-18847 GCA_036266605.1 Candidatus Acidiferrum sp.
CGCCGCTGCCGAGGCGGTTCACGCCGGGAAAAACGTCGTGATCGTAACGCCGACCGCATCGGGCAAGACGCTCTGCTACAACTTGCCGGTGTTGAACGCGATTCTGGAGGACAGCGACACACGCGCGATCTATCTGTTTCCGACAAAAGCGCTCGCGCAAGATCAACTCGCCGAACTCCACGATCTGAATGAACGGCTCGAAAATCGATTCGGCGTTTTCACCTATGACGGCGACACGCCGAGCGACGCGCGCAAAGCGATTCGCGAAAAGGGACATCTCGTCTTGACGAATCCCGACATGCTGCATACCGGGATCTTGCCGCACCACGCGCGGTGGACGCGGCTGTTCGAGAATTTGCGCTACATCGTGATCGATGAGCTGCACACATATCGCGGCGTGTTCGGCAGTCATTTGTGCAACGTGTTGCGGCGGCTACGGCGCATCGCGCGATTTTATGGACGCGAGCCGCAATTCGTCTGCTGCTCGGCGACGATTGCGAATCCGGGCGATCTTGCGTCGCGACTGATCGAGAAAGATGTCGAAGTGTTGAGCGCAAACGGCGCGCCTGCGGCCGAGAAGACATTTGTGTTTTACAACCCTCCGGTCGTGAACCGTGCGTTGGGAATTCGGCGCAGCTATTTGAACGAATCGTCTCGCGTGGCACAGGAGTTTCTAAAACACAATTTGCAGACGATGGTGTTTGCGAATTCGCGGCTGCACACCGAGTTGCTTCTGACCTATTTGCAGAAGGCGAATCCGCATCAGCCGGGTAAACCGGAGACGATTCGCGGCTATCGCAGCGGGTATTTGCCGGGCGAACGGCGAGAGATCGAGCGCGGGCTGCGCGATGGCCGGATTCGCGGCGTTGTTTCGACGAGCGCGCTGGAGCTGGGAATCGACATCGGATCGCTCGATACCGTGGTGATGGCGGGATATCCGGGAACAATTGCAGGAACCTGGCAACGAGCGGGCCGGGCGGGCCGGCGCAGCGGAAGTTCGTGTGCGGTGATGGTGGCTTCTTCGGCGCCGCTCGACCAGTACATTGTGCGCAATCCCGACTATTTCTTTGGCAACACGCCGGAACATGCGTTCATTCAGCCCGACAATCTTGAAATTTTGGTGAATCACCTGAAGTGCGCGGCGTTTGAGTTGCCGATCGCGCCGGATGAACCGTTTGGCGACGTCGATGTACCGGATTTATGCGCGCGCATGGCCGACGCGGGATTTTTGCACCATGCGGGCGATCACTACCACTGGACGCAGGAAGCGTATCCGGCGGACACGGTGAGCTTGCGTTCGGTGACGAGCGACAACTTCATCATCATCGACGTCACCGGGCAGCCGGAAGTGATTGGCGAAGTGGATTTTTCGAGCGCGCTGACGACCGTGCACGAAAAAGCAATTTATCTGCACGGGGCGCAGCAATATCACGTCGAGCATCTCGACTTCAAAGAACGCAAAGCGTACGTGAAGCAAGTCGATGTCGATTACTACACCGATGCGATTCGCTACACGCAGGTGAAGGTGCTGGAGGTTGCGCAAGAGACGCGTGCGAGCGAAAGGAATCCGAGTGTTGCGGCGTTGCGATCGCACGGGGATGTATTGGTGCGTTCGCAGGTGGTGGGATTCAAGAAGCTGAAATTTTTCACGAACGAAAATATTGGCGCCGGCGATTTGCAATTGCCTGAGAACGAGATGCATACGACAGCGTATTGGATCACGCTGGAGCGCAAGCTGATCGAATCACTTCCCTACACGATCAGCGAACGGCAGAGCGGGATGTTCGGTTTGCTGCATGCGCTGGAGACCGTCGCGACATTATTGCTGATGTGCGACGGACGAGATCTTGGAACCGCGATCGGCGAGAAGCCGCCAACGCCTGGCGACAGCAACGAATCGATCGTCTCGATGCGCATGGAAGATGCGGTGAAAGCCGGCGCGAAGGAATTTTTTGAGCCGAATTTGTACTTGTACGACGCGTATCCCGGCGGCATCGGATTTTCGGAGCCGCTGTTTCGCGCGCATGGGTTGGTCGTCGCAAAGACGCGCGAATTGATTGTGGATTGCGGCTGCGAGCAGGGCTGCCCTTCCTGCGTCGGACCGGCCGGCGATCTCGCGCCGCGTGCGAAAGAAGCGGCGTTGGCGATTCTCGATCGGTTGTGTGCATAAATGGCAAGCCTCGCAGACAAATTTTCGCGACTCGCGGCGCTAAAGCCCACGCGTGGTGGTGCGACAGCGGCATCGTCGTTTGCGCGCGCCGCAGCCCGCCGTGCGCCGGAGCAGGAAGATGCGCTGTCGCAACTCGTCGGCGCAGCGATCTCCACAAATCACTACGGCGAGCATGTTTCCGTCAGCAACTGGTATTCGACGCCGGAGTTTTTCGAGGCCTCGAACAACACGCTCGATTTGCTTTGCCGTTCGCGCGATGTCGAACTTTCCAAGCGAACGCTGATTGCGCTCTCCGATCCGACGAAGTGGCTGTTTCTCGACACGGAAACGACCGGGCTTTCGGGCGGCACGGGCACGTATGCGTTTTTGATCGGGCTCGCCTGGTGGGATTCCGGCGGGCTGCAAGTCGAGCAGCTTTTCATGCGCGACTTTCACGAAGAGCATTCGATCTTGCATGAATTGTCGGCACGGCTTGCGGAACGGCCGGTGCTGGTGACATTCAACGGGAAATCGTTCGACTGGCCGCTGCTCGAGAATCGATTCACGATGACGCGCGCGATCAAGACGCCAAAAATCGCCGCGCATCTCGATTTGCTCCATCCGTCGCGCGCGCTGTGGAAGCTACGGCTCGGTTCGGTGCGATTGGTCGAACTTGAGCGGCATGTGCTCGATGCGCCGCGGCTCGGATGGGATCGTGTTGACGACGTGCACTCGGCGATGATTCCGCAACACTATTTTGACTACATCCGCGGCGGCCCGGCTGAGCCACTGGCGGCCGTGATTCGCCACAACCAAATGGACTTGCGCGGGCTGGCAGCGATTCTCGCTCGCATCGACGGGTTACTGGCGGCTGCCGAGCGAGCGGACGAAGACGTCGAGAGCCTCGATCTGTTTGGTCTTTCGCGTTTTTTGCACAAGCGCGGCGACCGTGACCGGGCACATGCAGCTTGTTCACAAGCGCTCGACATCGGCTTGCCGGCCGAACATCGGCCACGCGCCCGGCGGGAACTCGCACAACACGCCAAGCGGCGCGGAGATCACGAGCACGCGGTGTCGCTTTGGCAGGAACTCGCGGCCGAAGCCGCAAGCTCAGCCGAAGAAGCCGCAGTCGTCGACGCGATCCACGCCTGCGAGCAGCTCGCCATGTATTACGAACGGCGCGAGCGAAACCTGGATCGCGCTGTCGAGTTCATTCGCCTGGCGCTCGCGAAGGTGAAGCAGCTTCGGGCGGCGTCCCGGTCGCTCTACGCGACGCCAAAGCTCGCTCGAATTGAGGAAAAACTCCTGAATCGCGCGGCTCGGCTGCGACATCGAATCGAGTCACAACGGGAGCGCGCCGTTGGCCTTCCCTTGCTGCAGTAAGAGAACGCGCTCCCGACGGGCCGATCAATTGGCCGGCGTACACTGGTCGCCAAAGCCGGCGGGTAACGGGTCCCTTAGGCATAAGTTTGACGCGAGAAACCGGATGGAAACGACAGCTGCCCAATCGCAAACTTCGGCAGGAACTCAAATGGCAACAGCACAACAAACTTACCTCCGCTCAGAATTGGAACGACGACATCACCGGCTTGAGACCGCGCTACAATCCCCTGCCGCCGACCCTTCCCTCTCGAATTTGCTCGGCGAGGTCGATGCAGCGCTGCAACGCATGGACGCCGGAACCTACGGCCTCTGCGAGACGTGCCACGACACGATCGAAGCCGACCGTTTGCTCGCGAATCCGCTGGAGCAATTTTGTCTCGATCATTTGACGAACGATGAGCGACGTGCGCTCGAGAGCGATCTCTTGCTCGCCGCGCGGATCCAACAAACGCTGCTGCCAGCCCGCGACTTCGCACCGAAGGGATGGCATGTCCGCTATCACTACGCTCCGGCTAGAGTTGTGAGCGGCGACTATTGCGACTTCTTCGAGTCCAAGGCTGGTCTCGTGTTTCTACTCGGCGATGTTTCCGGCAAAGGCATCGCAGCGTCGATGCTGATGAGTCACCTTCACGCCACGTTTCGCAGCCTGGCCGATGCCGAACTCCCACTCGGCAAAATGGTCGGCGTAGCGAATCGCATTTTTGCCGAGAGCACAATGGCCGGCCAATTCGCGACTTTGGTCGTCGGTCGCGCCACCCACGACGGAGCCGTCGAGATCGTCAGCGCCGGACACTTGCCTTTGCTGCATCTCTGCGCCGGCGGAACGAAATCGCAGGGCGCTACCGGAGTTCCGCTCGGCATGTTTCCAAGCACGAATTTTCCGGTCTTCAGTTTCTCCGTCCAAGCGGGAGACTCACTTCTTATTTACACCGACGGCCTCACCGAAGCGCGCAATGCCGCCGATGAAGAGTACGGTTTGCATCGCGTTCGCGCCATCGCGGACGGCCACGGAACCAAGCCGCCAGCGGATTTGATTTCAAATTGTCTGACAGATCTTCGCGACTTTACGGCGGGAGCAAAGCAGACCGATGATCTAACGCTACTCGCCCTCCAGCGCGCAGCTTAGCGCGTGCGCCAGCCATTCCCATCTTAGAGCTTTAGTTCAGTATCGCAGCACGCGGCGGTGACGGTCGTGCTTGAGAATCTCGGCGCAATTGCACCGTTGTCCGATCGGCGCTCTTAGCAGGCGCAGCGGTATCCCAATGCAAGCCGCTATTCACCTTGTCGAACAGCGCGCGGTCTGCGCCCTCGAGGCTCAGGCAAGACATCTGCACGCACTTGAAGAAAACGCCTCCATCCGGCGTCTCAAACGCCAGAAAATCCTCTTCCCTCTTTTCTTTCGTCCGCTTGTCATACTTCTTCACGAGCGCTTCCGAGTACGCCGTGAAAAATCGCGACGTCGCCCGCTCGTCCACCAAATCGAGCCGCGCAATCAAGACCAACTTCTTTGTTTTCTTCTGCTCAAACAAAATATAACGGTCCGAACTCCAGGCTGCCGCCAAAGGAGTCGCTCGATCTTCCCCCACAAATTGCTTCAATACTTCTTTCCAGCCAAACTCCCCCATCAAGTTGTCTTCCAGCCGCACCCAATCCGACCCCAAATCTTTGTCGAGCGACGGCAAATCCGCCTTCGGCGGAATCCGAAACGAAAAGTACGTCGCCGGATGCATGATCTGTTGCGTCGATATGGGAGGCTTCGCAAAAACGCCCGATAGCGCATCCCACCCCTTCGGACGAACAATCGCCGCGGAAAAATTCAGCCCATCAAGGTACGGAAAAATCAGCGCATCGCGCAAAAACGGCGGCGCCTTTTTCAACATCGGTGTACTTTCCATGTCGCCGACGAGCATCGACGGATCGATGTCCGGCAAATCCTGCAAAGACCGCCCCGTTCCGGCCAGCAAATAATCCACCATGGCGGCCATTGCGCTGCCTTCCAGCACGGACTCGCGCGCAAGCTCCGCATCATCGTTGGGACGCGCCGCTTTCACCCAGTTGTCGATTTTGAAGTGCTGATCCTGGAGCGCGTGCGTCAATTCATGCGCCATGACCATTTTCTGATCGGCCGCCGGAATCCAGTCGGCCACATAAAATTCATGCGTCTTGGGATCGTACAGGCCTGCGATCTGCTCGGTTAGCAGGTCGATCATGAAATTGTCGAGATCGAAACCCTTCGGCAGCAGACCGAACGCCTCGGCGCTGCGCTCCCCGGCGTAGCGCTCCGCTTCGTCCTTGTCTTCCTTCATCTCATTGATAACGTACGCGCGAATCTGCTCGCGCGATCGCAAGCTTTTCTTCAGCGGTGTCAGCAGCTTCAGCCCGGTGATCTCGCTCATTTGATGTAAGACTTCGTCGGCTGCCGCCGCGAACTCGGCGTTCGTCGTTCCGGCGACGTTTGCGCCAGCAGCGCCGCCCTGCTTTCGAGAGCCGGCAGGCTGTTGGGCAGCGAACAGTGACGCTGCAACGAGCCCAAGAGCCATCAACCCACCCAAAAAACTCGCGAAACGAGCAGATTTTCTCCAACGGAGCGTCATCGTTCGAGCATAACAGATTCCGATTTCCGCAGTCCTAGCCTCGCCTCGACCTGCGCCGAAAAGGGATTTTTCGCAAATTCTCGTTCATGAGTGAATAAGCCGAGCTTTGTCGTGATGATTTTCAAACTACTTGTTCCGATTCTTTAACAAAGCGATACTTGTGTTGTACCCTTCCGAGCAGCTTTCCCCCTCCCTGAGGAAAACATGATTGCCGGCCTGTGTCTCCGTCAGGTCCGAGAAAAACTCGGCTTAACGTATCGAGATGTAGAACGATCCAGCTTTGAGCTCGCAGCACACCGCGGGCGTTCGGAATTTATTCTGCACATCAGCCGCCTTGCCGACATCGAAAACCACGGCGTCGTCCCGAGCTTGCACAAAATCTACACGTTAGCCGTCGTTTACCACCTGAATCCGCTCGATATCTTCCGTTGGTACGAGGTTCCGATCGACGAATTCTTCGGCGATGGCGCCGTTTTCCACACTCCACAAAGCCATCTGATGGCTCCTCCCGCCTCGCTGCGCATTCCCGTGCATTTCGACCCTTCATTCGATCCCAGTCGCACCGAATTCTTGTCGCGTATGGTCGAAAAATGGGGTCGATTCGAGGGCGCGCTCACGGGCGCGAACGACCGTCACCGCTACGGCTATATCGGCATGAACGACCGCCGGATGATGCCTTTGCTACGGCCGGGGAGCATCGTGCTGGTGGATGTCACGATGCGAAGGGTCGAAGAGACCGACTGGGTCAACGAATATGACCGCCCGATGTATTTCGTCGAGGTTCACGACGGCTACCGCTGCGGTTGGTTCCACCAGGCCCCGGGGCGTCTGGTGATGCAGCCGCACACGCTGTCGCGTTGCTTGCCCGAGTCCTGGGCCATTCCCGACGAGGCCGAGGTGGTCGGCCAAGTCGTCGGCATTGTCACACGTTTCAACGAGCCTGGCAGTTTTCCGCAGCCAGTATCTCCAGCAGAGCGCGCGTATTCGAGCAAAAAAGCTCTTTGAGATAGTCGGGCGCATCGGCCGGCATCAAGCTCCGGTACGCCTCAAGCTTCCGCCAACTCGCCACCGCAACGCACAGTCCCTGCTCCATTCCTTCCAGATGCGTCCGCAGATCGCTCTCCTGCTCTTCCAGGCTTGACTCGAGTAGTCGCTCAAAAATCTCCTCGTGGCATTGCTCCAGCGCCTGTTGCACCGATTCCGGTTGGTAGACAGCGAGCAGCCCTTCGTGCGCATACCGTCCACTCGATAGATCGCGCAACGAAGCCATGTACGTCAGCCGCGCAAATGTTCCCGGAATAGCCGCGAGCGTCCGGACCGTAAAGTCCTGAATCACCCTTCGATTTTGTTGCAACTGCATCAGGGTTCCCATCGCCGACCTAGCCGTTCCGCAGACAGAACGTTTCGTGCTCTGAAATTCCATTCAAGGCGCCTCCTCGCACGCTCGCCCGCAGGAGGAGTCGCCCATGAACTCGAAAGCCGTATACGCACTACTTTTGACGTTGGCGCTGTTGATTGTACTCCCGGTCCTCAACACTGCCAACGCAACTTCAGCTCTGAACACCAGCGGTCAATCTGCACTCGTTGCAGATGGCACGCCGGCACCGCCACCTGTCCCCCACCCCGATTATCTCGTCGCCGACGGAACACCTGCACCGCCGCCGGTTCCACACCCGGACTATCTGGTCACAGATGGAACACCGGCGCCACCGCCCGTACCACATCCCGATTATTTGGTCGCCGATGGCACGCCCGCTCCGCCGCCCGTACCACATCCGGACTATCTCGTTGCCGACGGCACGCCTGCGCCGCCGCCGGTGCCACACCCGGACTATCTGGTCGCTGCCTGACAATCGTGTCCGCGAGGGTACGCGGCGAAGCTGCGTACCTCGCGGGCCATCATCATGCAAAAGCCTAACTTTTCCGCGCCCTAGCAGAGCCGCGAATACCTTCCACTAGCACCTGTTGCACACCTCGGGTTTATCTTACCTTTGAATTTACTCTTTAGAGTGCACTCTGGTAACATTCGGACTCGTGGCGGGTCTGTCTACCTTTCTGAAGATAATCTGGCTTGCAAGCGCCGTCCTGCAACTCGCAATCCTCGTGCTCGTTGTCGTTCGTCGCAACTACCGGGCGGTGCCGACGTTCACTTGGTACATCGGACTGAACCTTGCGCAAGCGTTTATCATGCTCGGCGTCTACAGCTACTTCGGATTCAGATCGGAACAGGCTTACCACACATACTGGGCCTTAGAAGTGATCATCATGGTCGTGCAAACGCTTGCTTCGACCGAACTTCTCCATCGCGCGGTGCAGGACTATCCGGGCATTTGGGAGCTCACCTGGAGAGTGATCTTGGTCGCGGTCATTACGACGATCGGCGTGGCCTGGGCAACTGCAAATAGTGACGATCAATGGGGGCTGATGGCGGCGCACCGCGGATACCACTCCATCTTCGCCGTGGCGTTCGTGCTTTGTTTGCTCCTGATCCAGCGCTACGCGATCTCCATTGATATGGTCTTCAAGATCTTGGTCGGCGGCTTTTGTCTTTATTCTTGCGGGACTATTTTCGCAGACAGCCTTCTCAAGTTGCAGTACGTGAAGCAATCAAAGGCATATGCCGAGGTTTGGAATTATTCGGAATTGCTGCTGTTTGTTGTCGTCTTGGTGGTCTGGATCGTCGCACTGCGCCATCCCGTTCGCGTACGCGCACAGCAACCGAACTTCGTCGGTGGCGCGGCTTACGAAGTGATGGCGCCACAAGTCAACGCGCAACTCCGCGCGATCAATGATAGCCTCCGGAAATTCTTCGACAAGGAGGCGGCATGACGATAACGTCCACGCTGATTGTGTTTTCCAGCGTTGCCGTCTTGCTGCTTGCCGCCTTGATTTGGGCGTTGCGCGCGCCGAGGCGAACGTCGCGCGGCAATTTCGATCTCAACGCGCTCGAACAACCTGGACGGCGGCACGCCACGTATCTATCGCTGATTCGTCACGCGTCGACGAGCGACGATTTGGCGTTTCTGTCGAAACGCGGATACGCAAAGCTGCAATCACGGTTGCATCGAGAGCGCCGCAAGGTCGTTTTAATGTATCTCGATCAGTTGCGTTTGGATTTTGAGCGGCTCACGAAGATGGCCCGCGCCGTCGCGGCGTTGTCGCCGTCGGTCGGTGTCCGGTACGAATTGGAACGAGCTCAACTCGGTTTCGAGTTCGTTGCACGCTACTATGCGATTCGGCTCGCCTTCGGATGGGGCTTTGTGCCGCTCTCGCAACTCAGCCAACTGAGTCAGATGGTGAGCCAGCTTTCGATTCAGATGGAAACGGCGGTGAAGGAATTCGGCGAGCGTGCGGCAATGGCCGTGCAAAGCGCTTCGTCACCGCTCGACGGAAACGGCGCCGGCGTCGCTTAGAGCGGCTTCGATCACAGAGAGCAGTTCTCCCGCTTTGAAGGGTTTCTGCAAAATTTGAAGGGCACTGAGCGATGCGTCGTTGTGCGACGGCAGAGGCGTCGTGGCGCGCATGAGAATGACGCGCTGCGCCAGGCTGGGTCGATGAGTGCGAAGCCACGAGCGGAGGCCTTGATCGCGAGTACCCTCGTAAGCATGCAGATCGGCAACGACGACGTCGAATTCCTGTTCTCGTAAGGCTTGATGCGCTTCGGTCAGGCTGGCCACAGGCCGAACGTGATGGTTTCGAGCGCGCAGAATCCCGCTGACGGCTTCGAGAACAGAGACGTCCTGATCGACCAAAAGAATTCGGCCAACGCGAGCTGCGCTCGCGGTGTTTCCCGACGGAAGAGAGCCTTCTTTCGACGGCGTTTGGAATGGAAGCTCGATCGAAAACGAAGCGCCGTGGGGTTGCACGTTTTTGACGCGGATCGTTCCGCCGTGTTCGGTGACAATGCCGTAACAAATGCTTAGGCCGAGGCCCGTGCCTTTGCCGACCGGCTTCGTCGTGTAGAAAGGATCGAAAACTTTCGACGGCTCGCGGACGCCGGGGCCGTTGTCCGTGAATTCCACGACTAAGCGGTCGCCGCGAAGATTCGTGTGCACCCACAGATCGCCGTCGCTGGCCGTTTCAAGGATGGCATCCACGGAATTGTTCACCAGGTTCAGGAACACTTGCTGGAGTTGATGGGGATCCGCGGCGGTGACCGGCAAGTCCTGCGAGAGCTCGAGATGCAGGCGGATGTTTTTCATCCTTAGATCGTAGTCACGCAGCGCCAGCGTTTCTTCCAGAATCTGATTGATGCTAACGGCGACGCGCTCCGGTTTGTGCTGTCGCGCGAAACTGAGCAGGTTCTGGACGATGCGATGCGTGCGCTGAGCCTGCTTATAAAGCTTGTCGGCGTACTCGATTCCCTGTTGGCCGGTGTCGGGATTCGCGGTGAGCAGTTGGCTGTAGCCGAGAATCGCGGTGAGCGGATTGTTGAGTTCGTGAGCGACGCCAGAAATCAATTGGCCGACGGCGGCCATTTTTTCGCTGTGCAGCAGTTGTTCCTGAGTCCGGCGGAGATTGTCGTAGGCCGTTCGTGTTTCTTCGTAGAGCAGAGTGCGATCGATCGCGTTCGAGATTTGGCTCCCGACGGCGATGAGCAAGTTTATGTCGGCCGGAGAGAACTCACGCGCGGTCCGAGTGCCAACCGAAAGAACGCCTAAAACCTTGTCTTTTGACCACAAAATCACCAGGTACGGCGACGTGATTTCTTCTTTCTGCTGCACGGTGCGGAAGATGGGCGGCAGTGGCAGTCCTTGCGCCGACAAAAACGTCGCGTGAACGGCTTTGACATGTTGCAAGAGTTCGGGCTGTACGGTGACCTTCGGGAAACTTCGCGAGTATTCCGACCGGTAGCCGACAGCCGCAATGCGGCGCAAAGAAAGCTCCGCCTCGTCGAAGAGATAGAGCGAAGTTGCGTCGAGCTTAAATAACTCAACGAGTTGACGCAGCGTGCGATACAGCGAGTCGTTCAAGTCCATCGACTCGGACAGCGTTTGCGCGATGGAGTTGAGGACGAGGAGTTCACGGTTTCGGCGGCGAATTTCCTGTTCGGCGCGCTTGCGATCGGTGATGTCGAGTAGGAAGCCCTGGAAGGCTGTGACGGTCCCCTGGGAGTCACGCACGGCGATGGAAGACTCCATCATGGTACGAACTTCCCCGTCGCGACGGCGAATCTCGAATTCAAAATCGGCGACCGAGCCGTGCTCGTGGAGGAGTTTCTTCAAGCGGTCGCGATCAGCGCTGTTGACGTACATCGCGCCGATGTCCACGCTCATCAGCTCATCGCGATGTTCATAGCCGAGCATGCGCATCAAAGCGTCGTTGAAATCGAGGAAGCGGCCGGGCGGCGTAGAGATGAACACGCCTTCCTGCACGTTGGAAATCAGCGTGCGATATTTTTCTTCGGCGCGCTTGCGGTCGGTGATGTCTTTCAGTACGTGAACGGTGCCCAGCTGGCGGCCTTCGGGGTCAGTGAACGTCGAATTGGAAGCCAGAAAATATCCGGGCAGCCACGGATCGCTTTCGTCGCCTTCGCCGGCGATTCCTTCGCAATACGGGCAGGATTCGTAATACACGTTTTTGCGCGCCAGAACTTCGCCGACTTTGCGGCCGACGAGGGATTTCGTTTCGCGACCCAGCAAATGGCTCAGTCGATTGTTGCTGCGGAGAATCCGCGACTCGCGATCGTGGACGAGAATCGGGTCGCCGATGGAGTCAAACGTATACGCCCATTGTTGCTGTGCATTCGTGACCTGTTCAAAGAGACGCAGGTTTTGCAACGTCAATCCCAAGAGATTGGCGACGTTTCCTAGATATGAGATTTCGTCCTGCTGAAATTTTAGATGCTGAATCGATCCCACCGCGATGATGCCGAGCGGGCCGTCCTTTCCAGGCAGTGATAGCGCCACGATTTCGAGTAAGCCGCCTTCGGCCATGCGTTCGCGTGCGGTCGGATCGAGCGATTCGCCGTTGCGAATGAACACACACTCTTCGCTAATGACCCGCTGCATCCAAGGCTCCGACATGGGCACACGCGCATGACGCTCAAGAAAAGGTTGGTTGTAGCCGACTGATGTCCGCGCGACGAGCTGCGCGGTTTCGCCCTGCCCTTCCGTCAGGCGCACAACACCGTGCGTCGCGCCGAGGCTCTCCACCAAGTGGCCCAGAACGCGGTCCAAAACCTCTTTCACTGAAAATGTCTGCGTGCTGGCGGCGATCAGCATCGTCAGGCGTCGCATCTTGTCGTTCAGTTCTTCGCTGCGAGCCCGCGCGCGCTCCAGAACCAACACGACCATGGCGATGCCGATGGCGACAAAAATCAAATGATCGAATGCGACGCGGAGGAAAAAGAGCGGATGAATCGGCCACTGTGGCCGGTCCATGCCATTCAGCGCGGAAATGAAGAAGGCGCCGGCCATGAGCCGGACGCCGTGGCCACGGTGGGTTGCCGCCGCCCGCCAGAGCAGCCAGCCGGTCCAGAGGCAAATCAGCGATTCGAGGACCGCGGTTTCCCAGCGGAGGCCGCCAAATTCACCCGAGGGAACCCGCTCAAACCAGCAAACAGCCAGAGCGATGGTGCTCGCCAGAGGAATGATCGGCCATTTTCGCTTGGCCACGCCGGCCGCATACTGCATAACCGAGAAAAGGAAAACCAGGAGGGCACCGACGTGGGCGGCAATGGCTATCAGCCGCAACTGGGGGACGTCTGTGAGGGTCAGGCCGATCTCGGCGACCGAGGAAAGGGTCAGCAGGATCCAGCCACTCAGCCAAAGCCGGAAATAGCTCGCCGGGTGGTCACGGCGCAGGAGAATAAACAACACTGACAGCACGATGAATGCTGTCGACTCGAAGAACGAGATGGCGAGCAGGCCTGAATTGCCCAACACGCGGTGTTGCCTCCCTAAATGTTCGTCATCACGGCTGAGAATCCGAGAAGGAGCCGTGTCGAGGACTGGCTGAAGCTTAGTTCCGCAGCTTTACTCTGACGCTAACACGCTATTTTCTGACTGGGCAAGCGTCCCCACTTAGGGCTGTGCCGTCCCTTATAATGACTCCTGGGAGCAACCATAGTGGACGCGGAAAACATACTGGTCGTTGACGACGAAGAGGCGATTCGAGAAGTCGTTTCGACAATGCTCGAGTCGAAGGGTTACTCCTGCACCGCCGTAAGCAACGGGCGGGCGGCACAGGACCAGGTCAAGCGGGTTACGCCGGACCTTGTACTGAGCGACATGATCATGCCGGAGATGGACGGCATCAAGTTGCTGGACTGGCTGAGGCAGTACGACCCCGAAGTGCCGGTCATCATGGTGACGGCGATCCACGATATTTCTACGGCGCTGGAGGCGATTCGGCGCGGGGCTTACGACTACATTTTGAAGCCGTTTGAGAAGGATCAGCTCTTCCTCGGCGTGGGCCGGGCGTTGCAGCATCGCCGGCTGGTGATGGAGAACCGGACGTATCAGCGGAATCTCGAGCAGTTGGTGGAAGAGCGGACGGCGCAGCTTACGGCGAAGCACGCGGAGTTGGAGCAATCCTACGACGATACGCTGGAGGCGCTCGGAAGCGCTTTGGACTTGAAGGATGCGGAGACCGAAGGCCACTGCCAGCGCGTTACGGCGTTTTGCATTTCGATCGCGAAGACGATGCCGGTGCCGAATCCGTATTTGCCGGTGCTGGCGCGCGCGGCGTTTCTACATGACATTGGCAAGATGGCGATTCCCGACGGGATTCTGCGTAAGCCAGGACCGCTGAACGACGACGAAAAACAGATCATGCGGAAGCACTGCGAGATCGGGTACAACATGCTGATCCGCATTCCGTTTCTTCGCGATGCGGCGGAGATTGTGCTGGCGCACCAGGAATTTTTCGATGGCTCGGGTTATCCCCGCGGATTGAAAGGCGAGCAGATTCCACTCGGAGCGCGTATCTTTACGATTGCGGATTCGCTGGATGCGATGATCAGCGATCGTCCCTATCGGCGGGCGCTGCCGCTTTCCCACGCGCGTGAAGAGATTCGGCGCTGCTCGGGCACGCAATTCGATCCGAAAGTCGTCGAAGTATTCATGTCGATTCCGGAAGAGCACTGGGTCGAACTTCGAGAGAATCTTGGGTCGCCATTCCGGCTGGCCCATTTGCGCAACCTGTAGACTCGTTCTCACTCGCAATCCATTGCAAGCCTCAATCCACGCATTCGCGAAGAGTGATACTGCAAAGTCAAAACAGCCGGCAAGATGCCGGCGCTACGGGATTGCGGCTCGCCCACGCTAGCGGCAAGTTTTCCGCGCGTTGGGGTACACTCACATTGTGACCGCACATCCGTCCATGACTCCGAGTTCGGCCGACGCGCCGATTCCGCAGCTTGATCTCGCGGCACAGTACGCCGCGATTGGCGGCGAGGTGCGCGAGGCCGTCGAGCGCGTGCTTGCGTCGCAGCATTTCGTTCTCGGCAAAGAGGGCACAGCTCTGGAGCAAGAGATTGCGGCGTTGTGTCAGGTGCCGCACGGCATTGGGCTGGCCAGCGGGACCGATGCGCTGATTCTTGCGCTGCGCGCGTGTGGAGTCCGCCCAGGCGACGACGTGATTCTGCCACCGTTTACTTTTGTCGCGACCGGAAGTGCAGTGAGTGCGCTGAACGCGAAGCCGGTCTTCGCCGACATTCGGCTCGATACTTACAACATCGATCCAGCCGAGATCGAACGCCGTGTTACTCCGAGGACGCGCGCGATCATCGCAGTCCATCTGTATGGATTGCCTGCGGACATGGGTCCGATCGCCGCGTTCGCGCGATCTCGAAACATCCCTGTGATCGAAGACAATGCGCAGGCGATCGGCGCTACGTATCGCGGGCATCCGACGGGCTCTCTCGGCGACGCCGCTTGCCTGAGCTTCTACCCGACGAAAAATCTCGGAGCTTACGGCGACGCCGGAATGGTCGTCACGAAGTCGCCGGAACTCGACGCGCGCATCCGAACACTGCGGAATCACGGGCAGACGGAAAAATATGTGAGTGCGGAGCCGGGTTGGAATAGCCGGCTCGATGAAATCCAGGCGGCGATCTTGCGCGTGAAGTTGCGGCATCTGGCCGAATGGCAGAAAGCTCGCCAGGCGCGCGCGGCGGAATATACTCGCTGGCTTTCGACGATTTCTGGAGTGACGACGCCGAAGATTCCGCAGGGTTACGATCACGTCTTTCACCAGTACACGATTCGCGTGAACAATCGCGACGACCTGCAACGGTCGCTCAACGAGAAGAAGATCGGGAACGCGGTCTACTATCCGGTTCCGCTGCATTTGCAGCCGCTGTACAAGTCGCTGCGCCACAAACCGGGCGACTTTCCCAATTCGGAACAGGCGGCTCGCGAGGCTCTTTCCCTTCCGATGTTTCCCGAGCTGCGCATCGACCAACTCGAGCGCGTTGTTGAAGTTGTGGCGGATTCGCAGCACGCGGCTCGCTAGCGAGCAACTCGGCAGCTTCGGCGTTGAGTTTGGGTTGCTGACCCACCCCCCACCCTTTTTCATAAGAATGTGAAAATAAAGTGTTTATTCGCGCGGTGGTGTTAAGAGTGTGATTCTAAGGAAGTTGTTGCCACTCGAACGACCTCAACGGGTTTCCGCGAGAACTCGCCCGCAGGGGCTAAAGCCCCGACTTATAGATTGGCCAACGGCACGACTGAAGTCGTGCCCTCCTGAATTACGACTGAAGTTGTGCCTTCCAGAACTACGACCGAAGTCGTGGCTCCGCGAGATCGAGTTGCCAAAACGCCGTGTCAGGCGCCGAAGAAGAGCAGGACGACGAGGAAGACCCAGAGGCCGTCCATGAAGTGCCAGTAGTAGGAGGTGGTTTCGGCAGCGATGGGAAGCGACAAGCGCTTCGTTTTGCTGAAATCGCGGAAGAGCACGTAGAACAGCGCGAGGATGCCGCCGATCAAGTGGGCGGCGTGGGCCGCGGTGAAGATATAAAAGAAACTGCTCGACGGATTCGTGCCAACGTAGAAGCCCATGGCGACAAGATCACGCCAAGCGACAACCTGCCCGACGAGGAACGCGACGCCGAGCGCGGTGGTGGCGCGCCACATCGTTTTGAATCCAGCTAAGTCATTTGCTGCTAGGCGGCGGCGCGCCTGATCGATGGTGAGGCTGCTGGTCAGGAGAACGATGGTGTTGACCCAGACGATGGCCGGCAGGCGGAAATTGATCCAGTCTTTGCCCGTCTTGCGCACGAGGAAGGCCGCCGACAGCGCCATAAAGAACATGCAGATCGAAACCATCCCAAGGACGATGGCGGTCTGATAGCGGCGCTGGCGGGATTGAGATGAATTCCAACGACGCGGGCGAGAGTTGTTGCCGTCGTCGCCGCCACCACCGCGATGATCGTCGCGGTCGGGCGGTTTGCCACCGCCACCGTGACCGATGTCTTCGACAACCAGTTCAATTTCGTCGAGTACGCTTGTGCCGGACATGATTGTCTTCCTTAATCCAGCCCGCCGTGAGCCTGTTGTACCACCGCGGCGGCTTCAGGTCGAGCCCAGCGGATCGAGCGGAGCTGTTCCCGGGTTGAGCCTTGCTGGAGGCGGAGGGGCGCTCTCCGTTGGGGCGTTCTGTGGCAAGAAGTCGTTGCCGGCGTATCGAATTCCACTCGGCAGGAATTCGTAAGCGCCGCGATGAACTACGATCTCGGCGGTTGAGTTCGCCGGAACTCTCGCCGCCCACTCAAGAGATGCGGCAAGCCATGGATTGGTGTCACGCGCGTCGGCGTTTCGGAGCAACGTGACTGCGACGTTGAGTACGAAGATGCCTTGGGCCGCGATGGTGATGACGGTGGCGAAGGTGATGCAGAACTGTAGAGCCGCAATGAGTGAAATCGCCGGGCCTTCACCCGCCGGATGCGCCAGGTGCGAAATCAGCCCAAGCCAGTGCATCGGGATGAACAAGAGATACACGCCGGCGAAGGTCAGCCAAAAATGGATCTTGCCCAGGCGTTCGCTAAGCGCGCTGCCAAACATTTTCGGAAACCAGAAAAACAGGGCGGCAAGCATCGCGAAGGTGGAAGCAATTCCCATGACCAGGTGATAGTGACCACCGATCAGTTGATCGCCAGCAGACACGCCGGGGAACTTTGCGCGAGCAAGCAGGAGACCTGTCAAGCCGCCGGACACGAAAAGCGAGATGAAAGCGAGCGCGAACAGCAATGCCGTTGAAAAGCGCGGCTTCGCGTTCCAGAGCGTGGCGAACCAACTGATCAGCAAAACGGAAGCTGGGATGCCGAGCGAGAGCGCAAGCATCGAGAAGACGAGCGGCGAGTAGGGATTCATGCCAACGGCAAAGGCGTGCTCGCCCCAAATCCAGAAACCGCAGAGTCCGGTGCCACAGAGCGCGAGAACCACGCCGCGATGGGCGAAGACAGGCTTGCGCGCGAATGTCGCGATGAGATGCGTGACGATGCCGAAGCACGGGATGATGGCGACGTAGACCTGCGCTTGAGTGAAGAACCAGAAGAGGCGTTGCCAGGTCGCGATGGGTGAAGCGGTATTCGCTATTGGCGCAAAGAAATGTGTCGCAGCCAGCCGATCGCCGAGAAGAAGTACGCAGGCGGCGAGAAGCATCGAAAAAATGAGAAGGCCCAGGATGGCGTTGATGAACCAAGCCCACACCGTGATGGGCAGTCGTGGCAATGTCATGCCCTTGGCGCGGAAGTCGATTGTCGTCACGACGAAGTTAAGTGCATTGAGGCCGGCGGCAACCGAGAACACAGCAACTGATGCCAGCCAGACCGTGAGTCCCGTTTCAGCCGGGCTGAAAAATGCGGCGACCATGCCGATCACAGATGCGACGGTCAGCCAGAATCCGAGGCGCGTTAGACGTGGAAAAGCCATCTCGGTCGCGCCGATCTGAGTTGGCAAGAAATAGGTGCCGAAGCCTGCCTGAGGTGCGCAAGTCAAAACCACAAAGACCATCAGTGAGCCATGGACGAGCGTCAGTGAGGCATAGGCGTCGGGCGACGCGACAAAATGCGGCCCGGGCCACAGAAGCTGAATGCGCATCACGAGGGAAGTGATCATGCCGAGAAAGACGCTGACCAGGGCGAGCCAAAGGTAGCGAAGGCCGATGGTTTTATGGTCTGTGGCGGCGAGTGAGGAGCGGAACACGCGTTTCTCGAGAGCGGGCTGCGCGAAGCGCAGATGTCTACAGGACTAACGATACACCCGATCCTTCGATTTCCGAAGAGCAGTTTGGGGGAATGGGTAAGTATAGAGGATTCGCTGCATTGCGGTTCGAACGAGGGCGACGGACGATTTCAACATCAGTTCCCTATCTTCAGGAAAGGACACGAGAGGGATGCGATGGGACGAGTGCTGAAATGCTCGGACGTTCATTTGGGATGCAAGTTTGAGGTGCGCGGCGAGACAGAGGAAGAGATTTTGCGACAGCATGCGGAACACGCAAAGAAGGAACACAAGCTGACGGAGATTCGGCCGGAGGATTGGGAGTCTGCGCGGAAGGCGATTCGCGAGGATGTAGGGAGAAAGACGGCGACGAGATAGTTTGGACGGCTGACGAGAATAAGTACGGCAAGTAAAGGCGTAAACCGGACCGAGCCTGAAGTTGACGGCCGGGCGAGCTGGGGCGCAGCGTGCTGCGCCCCTACAAGATCGAGGTGGTGCTGAAGTAAGAGGTCGTTATGCGGTGGGAGTGGTTGGCTCCGAAGAACTTGGTCGGA
>DATAMU010000776.1:0-3955 GCA_036266605.1 Candidatus Acidiferrum sp.
TTCCTCAGCGTTCTCTGCGCCTCTGCGTTATCTTTGCTTCCGAACTCGCCGACCAACTATCCATCGACCCAATCGAACGACCGCGTCACCGCTTTCTTCCACTGCCGGTACAAATTTTCGCGCTCCGCTTCCTCGACGCGCGGCTTCCACGTTCGATCCACCGCCCATTTTGATCGCAGCTCATCCAAATCCGAAAAGAATCCAACTGCCAAGCCCGCCGCATACGCCGCACCAAGCGCCGTAGTCTCCTGCACCGCTGGCCGCACCACTTCGCGATTCAAAATGTCCGACTGAAACTGCATCAGCAATTCGTTCTTCACCATCCCGCCATCGACGCGCAGCGACTCCAGCGAAATTCCAGAATCCTTCTCCATCGCCTCGACAACTTCGCGGCTCTGAAACGCAGTTGCTTCCAACACAGCCCGCGCCAGATGCGCCTTAGTCGCATACCGCGTCAAACCCGCAATCACTCCGCGCGCACTCTCTTTCCAGTACGGCGCGTACAATCCCGAAAACGCCGGCACAAAATAAACTCCGCCATTGTCCTCGACGCTCCGCGCCAGCGACTCCACGTCCGCGCTGCTCTCGATAATTCCAAGGTTGTCGCGCAGCCACTGCACCAGCGCGCCCGTGATCGCGATGCTTCCTTCCAACGCATATCGCGCCGGCTCCTTGCCGAGCTTGTACGCCACCGTCGTCAACAATCCAAATTTCGACGGCACCGCACGCTCGCCCGTATTCATCAGCAAAAAGCATCCGGTCCCGTAAGTGTTTTTCACTTCACCCGGACGAAAACAAGTCTGCCCAACCAGCGCGGCTTGCTGGTCGCCCAGGATTCCCGCAATTGGCACGTCCTTAATACTTTCCAGGGCTCCAGTACCATAAACCTCGCTGCTCGAGCGCACCTGCGGCAGAATCGACCGCGGAATCTCGAACGCCGACAGCAACTTTTCATCCCAATCCAGTGTTTGAAGATTTAGGAGCTGCGTTCGGCTCGCATTCGTGACGTCGGTGATGTGCTTGCCGCCGTCGGGGCCGCCCGTAAGATTCCAGACGAGGAACGTATCGATGTTTCCGAATAACAGGTCGCCGTTTTCCGCCGCTTCTTTTGCGCCCGCGACGTTGCGCAAAATCCATCGCAATTTCAGTCCGCTGAAATAGGTACTGAGCGGCAGGCCCGTCTGTTCGCGAAACCGGTTTTGTCCACCGTTTTTCGCGAAAAGCGCGACGTCGTCCGCTACGCGTGTGTCCTGCCAGACCAGCGCGTTCGCAATCGGGCGTCCGGTCTTGCGATCCCACACAACGGTGGTTTCGCGTTGGTTGGTGATTCCGATCGCCGCAAGATCTTCCGCTGCGAGTCCGCGTTTTTCGAGCGCTTCCGCGATTACTTCGTGGGTGCGCCGCAGGATCTCCAGCGCGTCGTGTTCTACCCAGCCGGGCCGCGGAAATATTTGCTCATGCTCTTTTTGCGCGACCGAGACAATTCGTGCCGAACGATCGAATACCATGAACCGCGTGCTCGTCGTTCCTTGGTCGATTGCACCGACGTAATCTTTCACTACCCGCTCTCCGGCTTCTTGAATAGACTTTGGGCACCAGGTCGATCCCGGAAGCATCGAGGGACTGCCGTACATACGCCCGTGCCACACGGGAATGTACGCGATTTCGACTTTAGTTGCATCTAATTAGAGAGGATGAACGAAAGGATACTTCCATGAAGAGCACATCTCGGTTCTCGCGGACGCTCTTTACGATTTTGGCGCCCGCCCTAGCAGTAGGAATGTTCTTGTTCTGCGGCACGACAGTTCGCGCCGACTCGGTCACGACAACCGTTACCGCGGTCGGCAAGAAGGAAACGCCGCCTGAAATCAAAAAAGACGACGTGAAGCTGTATTCCGGCAAGGAGCAAATGCAAGTCGCGAACTGGCGGCGAGGCGATAGCCTTTTTCTCGCCGTGCTGATCGACGACTCGCTCGATCCGCGCCTGGCGCAGAATTTCAACGATCTGAAAGCGTTTTTCATGGCGCAGCCGCAATCCACGTATATCGCAGTCGCGTACAGCCGCAATGGCACCGCCGCTGTCGCGCAAGACTTCACACAGGATCATGCACTCGCGGCGAAAGCCTTGCGTTTGCCTCTCGGAGCCGGCGGCGCCTTCACCAGCCCGTATCTTTCGGTGCAGGATTGGATGAAGCGCTGGCCCGACAACGGTGGCGATCGACGTTCGATCATGATGATTTCTTCGGGTATCGATTATTTTCGCGGCAGCTTCGATCCGATCGATCCCGATCTCGATTCGACGATTTCGCGCGCGCAAAAGCAGAACATCAATATCTGGACGGTTTACTATCCGGATCAAGGTCACATCGGCCGACGTCCGTTCCGCGCTTTCAACGCGCAATCGAACCTGAGCCGCCTCTCGGAAGAAACCGGAGCGGAAGCGTATTATCTGAGCACCGGCTTTCCGGTCTCGCTGAAGCCGTACTTCGACGAGATCGCGGATCACCTCAAGAATCAATACTTGCTCACGTTTGAAGGCAACGGCGGCAAGAAAGGGAAGTTCGAGCGCATCCGGTTGAGCACCGAAGTCCCGAAGATCGAATTCATGGTGCCTTCGGAAGTGTTCCTGCCGGCGGAATAACTTCCTTCCAATCGAAATGACGAAGGGGCGCAGCGTTCGCTGCGCCCTTTTTGCGTCTTCAAAGATTCATCGTGCCGGCGAACGTAACGTTTGATCTGGTGGGCAGCGCCGGGCGGAGCCCTTCGAAGCTCAGGGTAAACGAGCCCCGGCCCTACAAAATCCGGAACAGAAAGAAAAAGATCGAGAGGCTAGTCGTCCGAGCCTGTCAACGACACCGCGCGCGTCGATTCGCGAATCACCAATTCCGGGCTCATCTTCTGATTCGCGATCGTCCACTCGCGTTTTTCCAGCGAAGCGTTGATGCCTTCCATGATGATGTTCACGGCGAGCCCGCCCATCGCTTCCATCGGCTGGCGCACCGTGGTCAGCGAGGGCGCCGATAAGAACGAAGGAGCCACGTCATCGAATCCCGTCACCGAACACTGCTCCGGCACTTTCAGGCCCGCTTTGGTCAGTGCGCGCATGGCTCCCAGCGCCGAAAGATCGTCGAACGCCATCAGCGCCGTAAACTTCTTCTTCCGCTGCAGCAGCTCTTCCGCAAGCCGAAATCCCGCTTCGAAGCTCGAAGTCGGATCGAGCGACTCCGGCAACTGCTGGACCAACACCGGATCGATCTCGAGCCCCGCTGTTTGCGCAAATTTCTGAATCCCACGCCAGCGCGGTCCGCTGTCGATCAGCATTTTCGGCCCGCGAATAAACGCGATCTTCCGATGCCCCAGCTGGTAAAGGTGTTCGAGCGCCATCCGCGCGCCGACTTCGTTATCGACCATCACCGAGCTGATCACATTGCCCGGCAATTCCCAACCGATCGTCGCCGCCGGAATATTTCGCTTCGCCAAATCGCCGAGCAGCTGAATATCGACGAACAGCCAATTCGCCACAACAATCAGCGCCTCGACATGCCGTTCCATCAACATCTCGAGATAGCGTTCAAATCGATTCCGCTGGTTGTGGGCGTCGGCAAAAATCGGAACGTAGGATTGCTGATAGAGAGAATTCTCGATCCCGCGCATTACCATCGTGCAAAACGGATCGGTGATGTCGAAAAACATCACGCCGATACTGTGTGTCCGCTTGCTGCGAAGAAATCGCGCCATCGCATTCGGGCGATAGCCGAGCTTCCGCGCGACTTCTTCGATGCGTTTTTTTGTTGCCGGAGCAATGTAGCGCGCGAGCGGCGCATTGTTGAGGACGATCGAAACCGTAGCGGGCGAGAAACCGCTCTGCGTGGCAACGTCACGCATCGTCACAGCCGTGTTTTTCCCGCCGGCGCGCTTCACGTTCTGCCGATCCTCGGGGTCCATCATCCGGCCA
>DATAMU010000777.1:0-8002 GCA_036266605.1 Candidatus Acidiferrum sp.
GCTGGAAGCGGTTTTTGGTGATGCCGAGGCTGGCCATTTTTGATTCGAGAGTCTGGCGCGGGATGCCGAGTTTGGCGGCGGCGCCGGACGGGCCCGAGACGCGGCCGTTACTTGAGCGAAGAGCATTTTCGATCAGGGTGCGCTCTTCTTCGGAATCGAGGCGGCCGAGTCTACGTGTGGTGGATCCAGAGGTGGCCGACGCTTCGTCGCCCGCAGTTCGCGCCTGACGCAGCCAACTTTCGTCCACAGAAAATGTGTCGCCATCACAGAGCAGCACGGCACGCTCCACGACGTTTTGCAGTTCGCGGATGTTTCCCGGCCACTCGTATGCGGCGAACAATTCCAACGTGCGCTTCTGAATGTTCCGGATTTTTTTGCCGGTTCGCTTGCCGTACCGATCGATCAGATATTCAACCAGCAAGGGGATATCGTCGGTGCGTTCCCGCAGGGAAGGAATCTGAATCGGAAAGACATTCAGGCGGTAGAACAAATCGGAGCGGAACGTGCCGGCTGTGACGGCAGCTTTGAGATTGCGATTGGTTGCGGCCAAGATTCGAACGTCAATCGCGATGGGTTGGTTGCTGCCGAGGCGTTCGAATTCTCGTTCCTGCAATACACGCAGCAGCGAGACCTGTATTTCGGCTGGTAATTCGCCGATTTCGTCGAGAAAGATTGTGCCGCCGTCGGCGGCTTCGAATCGTCCGAGACGGCGCTGAAACGCGCCGGTGAACGCCCCCTTTTCGTGGCCGAACAGTTCCGAGGAGATGAGGGACGCTGGGATCGTTGCGCAGTTCACGCGAATGAACGCGCGGCGGCCGCGATTGGACTGTTTGTGTATGGCTCGGGCGATGAGTTCCTTGCCGGTGCCGGTTTCGCCGAGAATCAGAACAGTCGAATCGGTCGGCGCCACACGTCCGACGTCGGACAGGACGCGGAGCAGCTTTTGCGATGAGCCGACAATCTCTTCGAACATCGACGAGCGATCGACTTCTTCACGCAGCGCCAGATTTTCGTTTTCCGTGCGCTGCGCCGCCAGTTTGACTTCTTCAATGTCGGACTGCGCCACGTACCATCGCAAGGTGTTTCCTTTTTCGTCGGGCATGGGGTTGAAGCGGCTGACGAACCAGCGATACGTGCCGTCTTTTCGGCGACGGCGCACTTCGAGTTCGAACGGCGCTTCTCCGGCCAACCCTTGATTGCGCTGGGTCAAATATTGTTGGACATCCTCGGGATGAACGATGCGTTCGGGGACGCCATCTGCGAGCCATTCGTCCATTGTGAGGCCGTAATAGTCAAGGACGACGCGGCTGGCATAGATACCCGTCCCTCGCGAAGACAGCACAAAGACGTGTGTCGGCGCGAATTCCACGAGCTGGCTCAACTCATGCTCGCTCTCGCGAAGTTTTTCTTCCCGGCCGCGCAAGTCTTCATAAAGATGGCGGAGTCGGCCGGCAGTTTCGTTGAAGACAGTCCCAAGTTGCGCGAGTTCGTCTTTGCCATCGATCGGGATTTCATGTTCGAATTCGCCGCGCGCCAAGGCTCTTGAGCCCTCCATTAGGCGCCGCAGCGGATCGGTGATGCTTTCCGTGATCACTACGCCAAGCAAGATCGCAAAGAGCAGTGTCATAAGAACGCTCAGCGGGATGATCCACGTCAATCGCGCCTGCGCATTTGTGATCGAGGCAACCGCCACAGCCCTGTCCGCGGCGACGATTCGATCGACATTCTGGACGAGTTCGGTGCTTAGCGACTCGAGCGGCTCAACCTGATCCTTCAATCGCACGCGCAATGCGGTCCAATCGCCAGTGGAGGCCAATGCGCGAATCGCTTCGAGATGGACAGGCAATGAACTTTGGATTGCCTCCAACGTCGCCAGCACGGCCGGCTCTGGTTTTGCCGACCATGGCAGGGCGCTGAACGCAGCTTGAGTCTCCGCAGCATGTGCGATGAGCGACTTCTGGAGTTCGGTAGATTCCCGCGCCAAGCGACTCGTGTCTTCGGATTGCGCTAACTCGTTGAGCTTTGCGTGGAACGATCGAAGATGGGTTTGGAAACGAAGAACCGCGATCAGCTCCTCATCGACGCCCAGCAGATGTTCGCGTTGATATCGGACATAGCTGAACTGCCAAAGCAGGAGCCCATTGCCGACCGTCAACAACAGCACAACGAAGATAAAGCACCAGCGCAGCCTGGTGCCGATCAGCACGCTTCGAAGGGGAGTAAATGTTTTCGCGAAGCTCATTTTGCCGGCGTGCCGGAAGTCATGATTTCCGACAGCTGTTTTTGTAGAGTTGCCGCCGCTGTCTCGGCGTCCACCTTGTGTTCCAACACCGAATGTAACGCTTGGACGTAAGCATTGGAAACAGTGGAATATTTGTCTGCCGTCACGGTCGAAGGGCGAGCTACCGCGCTCGCGCCGACAACGCCGCCGCTGTCCTGCTGGTGAACGTAGGCGGTGAGCATCGTCGGAAGTTCGAATCGCTTGGGAAACTCCGGCGGCGTGGTGGTTGCTCGCCGATGGTCGAGCTCCGCTTCTTTTTTGAGCAGAAAGCGGACGAGCGCGATCGCTTCCTCCTGGTGCTTCGACGATCGAGAAACCGCGAGCCCGAGACCGCCGAGAGTGCCCACGCGTTCGCCTCTCTCGCCCGGCAAACTTGTGAGGCCGGATTTCACGTGAAAGGGATATGCCAAAACGGGATTGGCGATGAAGTAGTCCGATTCCCAGCCGCGCTGAAACGCGGCGCGCCCGGAAGTCCAGAACGCGTTGGAAGAGTCCCACTCCTGGTATGACAGAACGGTGGGAGGGGAAATCGTGCCCACCCAGCGTGCTGCGCGCTTCCACGCACGAATGGTGTTTGGATTGTTGATGTTAACTCTGCCGTCGGAATCGACGGCGTGTCCGCCGCCTGAGGACGCCTGCCACTCGACGGCGTCACAGAAGAGCGCCTCATTCGCAACACCGGGCCAGACGTAACCCCAGAAGTCTTTTTGTCCGCTCGCCCGCTCGCCCGCTTGGATGCGCGTTGCCATATTCTCGAGCTCGTCCCACGTTCGTGGAGGCTCACGGTAGCCGTATTTTTTGAGCAGGTCGGTGCGATAAAAAAGCACGCCGATATTGGAGTGATAGGGCATCGCCACGAGCTTGCCCTTGACGGTGTAATTCTCGATCAATGCGGCGTCGTTCGCTTGCGCTTCCGATCCGAAGTACGGTTTCAGATCGACGAGATAGTCAGCGAGCATGCCGGGCCAGATTACGTCGATGCCGTAAACGTCGGGCGTAACCGCGCCTTTTTTCAACAGATTCTGCGTCAATTCGAGTTGCGCTGACGCGTTTTCAGGCGCCGGCAAGTGCGTGACGCGAATTCCAGTTTCTTTAGTGAACTCGGTCAATACCTGCTCGTGTGAGGCGTCGCGTTCGCGATTGTCGTGAGACCACTCTGGGTCGAGGAATGTGAGACTAACGGGTTCTTTGACGGCTTGGTGACAACTAGCGAGGACTGCAACCAGACACACGAGTGCGGCGATGAAGACTGTCGGGGTTTTGAGGTGGCGCTCCAATCGTGACGAAGTGACACCTGCGTCGTAATGAAGATACGGCAACGGGTTACGCATGACCTGGAGCCCTTTGAGGAACTAATCTACAGCAGTTCGGGAATTTCTGCATGAAAGCAGGAGAGGGTTGGCCGGAACTAAGGTTGAAATCGCACAGAGCTGCTAAGTTATTGATATCAGGCGAATTAACGAATCGGCTCGCGTGCCGTCGGATTCTCTACATTTTATGCCGATCGCTGTCGATTTCGGGCTCGCTCGACCGACATATATACGGAAGGGCAATTGAGGGAGCGGAGGTGGGATATGTTGGCGAGAATTAAGGCGACCCAGATCGGGCGAATCGGGATGCGGATGGCGGCAGTTCTGGCGGCATCTCAGCTTACGGTTGCGGCCGCCAAAGTTACGGATCACGCCAAACTTGCTGGCGATTGCGCGGGAGGAAGCGCGTTCCAGCTCGCCGTCACGATTGGCCAAACGGCTTGGAGCATGCTGAACGCATGCGTAATCGGCCAGATGGTTCACGCGGCTGGAATGCTGCTGGCGTCCGATTCGAGCTTCAATGCGGTCAGCGCCGTCGTCGGTATTATCGGACACGAAGTCGTTGCTCAGATTGTGTCGTTCGTATTCCAGATTCTTTCGTAGGGCGGCACGTCTGCGTGCCGCTGGAAAATTGCGGACGCAATTGATAGCATCCGCCGCATGCGCAAACCAATCTTCGCAGTTCTGACTTTTCTACTTGCCACTTCAACCTTCGCGACCGACCTTCCCACGAAAAAGTATCTCAACCTGGCGACGATCAAGGTCATGGTCGCCGCCGCCGAAGCCGAAGCGAAAACCCGCGGCGTCGAGGTGACGATCGTCGTGGTCGACGACAGCGGAAATCTGCTTTTCCTCGAAAAGGCCGATGGAGCATCTCTCAACACGATCCAGTTCGCCCAGAAAAAGGCGCGGCACGCGGCGGCGTATGGCTCTCCATCGAAGGATGGCGCAGATTATGTAAAGAAGGGCAACGTCGATGGACTGGCATTTCCCGATTTTTTCCCAAATCAGGGCGGCTTGCCGATCAAAGTTGATGGCAAAACGCTCGGCGGCATCGCGGCCAGCGGTGCGAAATCCGAAATCGATGAAGCCATCGCGCAGGCGGGAATCGACGCGGCGTTCAAAAAGTAACCTGAAGCCGTTTGCGTCGGAAGCAGCGGGCACATGGCGGCTAAGAGCTTACTAACTCGGCAGATACACGGCCACACCCCTGTTGCAATTCTCGATAGGGCACTCATAATTGAGTTATTCTGGTGACCTAGACCGCCAGCTCAATGCAATGCCCTTTATGTCAAGCCGATAACCCGCCCAGCGCGGACCACTGCACGAAGTGCAGCACGCCGCTGCCGCTGGCTGACACGACCATGCCGCCGCATGGCGAAACCCTTGGTGGAACCATGGGTGGGACGATGGGCGGGACGCAAGCGTGGTCTGTGGCGGTCACGCCGCGGCCGTCGAGCGAAGCTGCCGCCAAAGGTCAGCTCGAACCGGGATTTCTTCTCGCCGAACGATTCGAAATTCTCGCGCTGCTCGGACAAGGCGGCATGGGAGCCGTCTATAAGGCGCGCGACACCGAGCTTGAGCGACTGGTCGCGATCAAGCTGATTCGTCCTGAGTTAGCCAGCCATCCTGAAATTTTGCGTCGATTTAAGCAGGAGCTGATCCTCGCGCGCGAAGTTACGCATCGCAACGTCATTCGCATTTTTGATCTTGGTCAGGCGCAGGGAATCAAGTTCATCACCATGGAGTTCGTCGAAGGGCGAGACCTTCGCGGGCTGATTCACGAAAAAGGGAAGTTAACGGTAGACGAAGCAGTTCCCATTATTTTGCAAATTGCGGCGGCGCTCGATGCGGCGCACACGGCGGGCGTCGTTCATCGCGACTTGAAACCGCAAAACGTGATGTCCGATAAAGACGGCCGCGTCTACGTCATGGACTTCGGCATCGCGCGGTCGCTTGAGTCGCAGGGGATGACGCAGACCGGCGCGCTGATGGGCACGCCGGAATATATGTCGCCGGAGCAGGCGAAGGGCGAAAAAGTCGATGCGCGGTCGGATCTGTTCGCGCTCGGCATCATTTTTTATGAGGCGCTGACGGGGATATCGCCATTCAAAGCGGAAACCGCGATGGCGATGATGTTCAAGCGGACGCAGGAAAAAGCGACGCCGCTGGTACAGCTCGACCTTGGAATTCCGGGCGTCATCAGTGACATCGTCTCGAAGTGCCTCGAGATCAAGCCCGCGGAGCGCTATCAGACCGCGCGCGAAGTCATCAATGATCTAGAAGCGTTTACCGGAGGAGCGCAGCGCGGGACGATCATAGCGCCGTCGCGGCGCATCAGCCACGCTCCGCCGTACCAGAAGTGGCTCGTGATTGGCGGCATCGTGATTGTGCTCGGCGCGGGCGGCTGGTTCATTCATGATCGCGTCGTGCTTCGCCCAGGCGGATCGTCCGCGGGTCCTGTGCAACCGGTTTCGTTGGCGATTCTGCCCTTCCGAAATACTTCCAATGATCCTTCGATCGATTGGGTCGGCAGTGGTCTCGCAAACATTCTGAGCACGGATGTCGGACAGTCGGCGTCCTTGCATACCATTTCGTCGGATCGTCTGTTTCAGATCCTGAAGGATTTGCACGTTTCGGCGAACGCCGAGATGGATTCCGACACGCTTCGCCGTATCGCCGAGAACTCCAACGCGGACATTCTGGTTTGGGGCCGCTACGCGAAGTATGGCGACCAAATCCGCATCGACGGAACGCTACAGGATCGAAAGCACGACCGGAGCGTGCCGTTGCGTGTAGACGTGCCCAGCGAAAAAGACTTTCCGAAGAAGATGGATGAATTCGCGGAATTGATCCGCACGAATTTGTCGATGTCGTCTGATGTTTTGAAGGAACTGAAAGCCAGCTCGTTCCAGCCAACGTCGGAATCGGTCGCAGCGTTGCGCGACTACAACCTAAGCCTACAGCTCATTCGCGAGGGGAAGAATCTCGACGCGATCAAGGGGCTTCAGGGTGCGATCAAGGAAGATCCGCAGTTTGCGCTGGCGTTTTCGCGTTTGGCCGAGATCGATCTCGAACTAGGTTACGACTCCGACGCGGAACGCAACTCGCGCCGCGCGATGGAATTGAGCGATCAGCTGCCAAAAGCGGAGAAGTATCTCATTCAGGCCAATCACTGGCGCGTATTGAAGGATCCGAAGAAGGCGATCGAGGCTTACGAGAACCTGGCCAAAACATTCCCGCAAAACACCGACGTCCTGTATTCGCTCGGCAGTTTGTACGTAGATCAGGGCGACTACGCGAAGGCGCAAGCGGCTTTTCAAGACATCCTAAAGTCCGACCCGAAGAACATCAAAGCGCTGTGGCAGCTGGGCACGGTGGCGTTTTTGCAAGATAACCCACAAGGTGCGTTGACGCCGCTGACTCAGGGCCTGGGCTATGCCAATGAGTACGACAACCAGGAGCAGAAGGCGCTGATCCTGCAAGCGCTCGGCATTTCGTTTCGCCACATGAACAAGCCCGAAGAGGCGATGAAGAATATCGACGATTCGATGGCGATTTCGCGCAAGCTCGGGCTGAAGCGCCTGCTGGCGAACAGCCTTTCCGAGAGCGCGCAGATTCAGATCGCGATGGGCAAGCCCGATGCGGCCATGGCGAGCTACAACCAAGCGCTGCAAATTCTAAAAGAGATCGGGATCAAGAAGGATTACGGCGACATCCTCATCAATCGCGGTGTCCTCTACGAGAATCGCGGCGATCTCGACAAAGCGTTGCAGGATTACAAAGACGCGTTGCAAATCGAGCGTGATGCCAACGATGAAAATTACGTGGCCGTCTGCCTCAGCAACATTGGTTACATCTACTTTGCAAAAGGCGACACCGACAACTCGTTGATCTACTACCAGCAATCGCTGGCGCTACGCGAAAAGCTAAATCAGCCCGTCTATCTCACCGAGACCCTCAGTTCACTGGGCGATGTGTATACGTCGATGGGCGATTACGACAAAGCGCTCCAGATGCTTTTGCGCGCCCAGGACATCTCTCGTAAGGCGAATGACGCACGTGCGGCTGCCGGCGTATCGATGCTCGTTGGCAACGTGCTGACGTACGAAGGCCGCGTTGGCGCGGCGGTCAGCGCGATGCAAGACGCCGTCAACGGCTATCGCACCGCGAACAATCAAAGCATCGAAATGGTCGATGCCCTGAATGGTTTCGCCGGCTCGCTTGCTCTCGCTGGGCGCCCCTCGGAATCCGGCAAGCCTCTCGACGAAGCCCGCAATTTGGCGAAAGACATCAAGAGCGATTCGGCAAACAGCGAACTCCTCAACACGCAGGGCGACGTTGCGTACTATAGCGGCGATTGGAAAGCCGCGCGCGGATTCTACGAACAAGCCGCAACCGCAGCCGCCCG
>DATAMU010000778.1:0-4575 GCA_036266605.1 Candidatus Acidiferrum sp.
CTTCAGCATGGATCGAGAAAGATTGCACCGACAAACTGAGCTACCCCGACCTCAAAACCGAAGTCCGCGGTTTCTGGACCGACACGGATCTTTATTTGCTTTTCGTCTCGCCGTATAAAGTCCTGAATCTCTGGCAGCCACCCGACAACAGCAAAGATCGCCTCAAACTATGGGACAAAGACGTCGTCGAATTCTTCCTTGGAGACGACTGGCAAAACATCCGCCACTATCGCGAATTCGAAATCGCTCCTACCGGCGACTGGGTCGATCTCGCCATCGATCTCGACCACGACACCTACGGCGCCGAATGGAACTCCGGCTTCGAACACCAGGGCCGCATCGACGAGGCCAATCACATCTGGTACGCCGCCGCGCGCGTCCCGCTCAAATCCGTCAGCGACCAGCGCATCAAGAACGGCACCATGTGGCGCGCCAATCTCTATCGCATCGACGGTCTCGGCGAAGATCCGCAGCGTCATTTCATGTGCTGGCAGCAGACCTGCGTCGTCAATCGCGACCCCAATCACGTTCCCGAAAATTTCGGCACCATCATGTTTTCAAAAGATCCATCGCTCGAGAAACACAAGAAATAATCCTCAGCCCGGAGAATCCGAATGATCACTCGTAACGGTTCGAATCGTCGCTCGTTCATGAAGTTGCTCGCCGCCTCGCCGCTTCTGGCGCAGATCACCGCGAAGGATCTTTCCGCCAAGTCGCTCGCGGCGGTCGGCCTCGCAAAGGAGAATCCCTACGCTAAGATCGGTGTCCGCACCGTCATCAATTGTCGCGGCACCTGGACCTATCTCAGCGGATCGCTCGAATTTCCCGAAGTTCGCGAAGCCCAGATCGAAGCCAGCAAGCACTTTGTGAACATGGTCGAGCTCCAGCAAGGCGTCGGCCGCAGACTCGCCGAACTCACGGGCGCAGAGTCCGGCATGATCACCAGCGGCGCGGCCGGCGCGATGGCTACTTCGGCCGCAGCCTGCATGGCCGGCACCGACGGCGCGAAAATCTGGCAACTGCCCGACACCACCGGCATGAAGCACGAAGTCATCATGGTCGGCGGCCGCAGCGCGTTCGACAGCGCCATTCGCCTCACCGGCGCGAAGCTGGTCCTGGTCGCGTCGCCCGACGAAATCGTCAACGCGATCAACGACAACACCGCGATGATTTACACGAACGACCTCGGCGACAAACTTGTCAAAGAAGTGGCGATTTCGAAAGATAAAAAGGTCCCGATGTTGCTCGATGACGCCGCCGGCATCCCTCCCGCCCAAAATCTCAAGCTCTACGCTCAGATGAAAATTGATCTCTACACTTTCTCCGGCGGCAAAGGACTGCGCGGTCCTCAGTGCAGCGGCGTGCTACTCGGCCGCAAAGATCTGATCGAAGCCGGACTCCGTAACTCCGCTCCGTGGGAAGGCGCCGTCTGCCGCCCGATGAAGGTCGGCAAGGAAGAAATCATCGGCTGCCTCACTGCCGTCGAAACATGGCTGAAGGTCGACGAGAAAAAGCTTTACGCCGAATGGAACGCGCGTATCGATAAAGTCGCGAAGCTGGTCGAAACCGTCCCAGGCGTCCGCACCGATGTATACGTCCCCGACGACGGCAATCGCTACCCGACATTACGCGTTTACTGGGATCAGGAAGCTTGGGGCTACACGATCGACGACTGCGTTTTCGCCCTTCGCAAGAGCGATCCCGTCATCGAAGTTCTCGGTGCCGACAACCCGAGCCTCGTTCCCGCCGTCCACGAAGGCATCCAAAAGCCCACGCGCAAAGCGCCGCGCCCGAAAGTCGATCACATCGAACTCGTTTCGATGACGATGCAGGACGGCGACGAAATCATCGTCGGCAAGCGTCTGCGCGAACTTCTCGGCGCCGCACAAAAGAAAGGCAAGGCGGCATGAGACGCGCTCTCGGTTTTTTCGCCAGCGTCTGCCTGATGACGCTGGCAGCCACCGGTGCGCACGCGCAAGTTCAAATCAAGCCGATCACGTCGAGCCAGGTCCCGGCAAAGCCCGACGCTCTCGGCTCACCAGCGATCGACGCCGGAGACTACGTATACGTCTCCGGCCAGAGCCCGCACCGCGCCGATGGCAGCACGCCGTCAAGCTTCACCGATCAAGTGAAGCAGTGCCTCGACAACATCAAGTCCCTCGTCACTGCCGCAGGCCTCACGATGGACAACGTCGTCTACGTGAACGTCTACATGGACGACACGACCAAATACAACGACCTCAGCCAAGCCTTCGCCGCCTATTTCCCGCACGATCCTCCCGCGCGCGGAATCCTCGGCGTCGCCGCCAATCCCGATTCATCCATCCAAATCAGCGCAATGGCCGTTCGCGACCTCACCGGCAAAAAGTCCGTCACGCCACCAAACTACAAGCCGAGCAAGTCCTTTTCTTGGGGCATGTTGACCCACGACCGCCTCTTCATCTCCAACATGCCAGGCGTCGATCCAGCTACCGGAAAAATCCCCGATGACCCAGCCGCCCAAGTCAATCTGGCGCTTGACGGTCTAAAATCTGTCAACGAAGCCGCCGGCCTCACGCTCGCCAACATGGTCTTCGTCAATCCTTATCTCACCGACGAGATTCCTCACAACGTGATGAACAAGGCTTACGCCGCCCGCTTCGAATTCGGCAACACGCCCGGCCGCGCGACCATCGAGGCGTCAAGTCTCCCCGAAGGCGCGCACATCGCCTACACCGGCATCTCCGTGCGCGAAATCAGCCAGCGCCACTCGATCAAGCCGAAAAACATGCCGCCCAGCCCGACCGCGAGCCCTTGCGTCTTCGCCGGCGACACGCTCTTCTGCTCCGCCAAGAGCGGCTTCATCCCCGGCCCCAACCTGGGAATGTTTATCCAGGACGTCCCCAACCAAACACGCCAATCCATGCGCAATCAGCTCGACAATCTCGAAGAAGCCGACATGAAGTACGATCAGGCGGTCTCGACCGTCATCTATCTCGACAATCTCTCCGAGACTTCCGACTTCGCCAACATCTACAAAAAATTCTTCGGTAAAGTTTTGCCTGCCACGACCGTCGTCCAACAAATGAAACCCGTCGATCGCAAGCCCGACGCCGAAGGCCACGTCCCCGAAGTCGAGCAATTCTCGATTTTCGCCATCCGCAACCACCAAAAGCAGTAATTCGCGATCCGTCAGAGTCGTAGGGGCACGGCATCGCCGTGCCCGTCTGATCTGAAGTTGCTGTGACATCGCGACGCGTCAGCGATAAAATGCCAACCGCATCAACCGCATTCGCAGCACTCGCTTCTGCTCGCGCCCAAGGAGGAGTCTTGCTTCACCGCAGAATGTCTCTCGCTGTTGTGTCGCTCTTTGCTCTCGCTTTATTCGCATCACCACGCGCCGTTCGCGCGCAGCAATCGCCCGCCGCTCAATCCGCCCCGCAGCAAACCTACGAAGTCATCGTCCAAACTGGCGTCCGAATGGAAACCCGCGACGGCGTCACTCTCCGCGCCGACATCTACCGCCCCAAAGCCGAAGGAAAATTCCCCGTCATCCTCATGCGCACGCCCTACGACAAAAGCGTCGGCTGGGCCGCCGCTCCCGCCTATCAAGTCGCCGCTCACGGCTACATCATGATCGTGCAAGACGTCCGCGGCCGCTACACCTCTGACGGCGAGTTCTACACCTTCCGCCACGAAATCGCCGACGGCTACGACGCCGTCGAATGGGCCGCCGCTCTTCCCTATTCGAATGGCAAAGTCGGCATGACCGGCGGCTCCTACGTTGGCACCACGCAAATGCTGGCGAGCATCGCGCATCCGCCCCACCTCGCCGGCATCATGCCCACCGTCACTTCCAGCAACTATCACGCGAACTGGACCTATCACGGCGGCGCGCTCGAACAATGGTTCGACCAAAACTGGGCCACGCAACTCGCCACCAACACGATGTGGAAGCTCATCGAGAAAGACACCAACGCACTCGTCGGCACCGCCACGCTTCCGCTCACTGACTTCCCCGCCTTCAATTACAAAGAACTCCCCGCCGGCGCAAACATCACAAAAGCAATTGCACCCTACTATCTCGACTGGCTCGCCCACCCTTCCTACGACGCCTACTGGAAACAGTGGTCCATCGAAGAACATTTCCCCGACATTCAAGTCCCCGCTCTCCACATCGGCGGCTGGTACGACATCTTCCTCAACGGCACGCTCCGCAATTACATGGGCATCAAAGCCCACGGCGGTAATGAGGCCGCGCGCAACGGCCAAAAACTCCTCATCCAAATCGGCGGTCACGCCGGCTTCGGACGCAAAATCGGCGACGTCGAATTCGGCGACCACGCCATCGAATTCCCCCCAGGCCAGGTCCTCATCGACTGGTACGATTTTCTCTTTAAAGGAATTCAAAACGAATTCGCAACAGACAAGCCCGTCCACGTCTTCGTCATGGGCGAAAATAAATATCAGCAATTTGCAGACTGGCCGCCGCCAGAAATGCAAGCGACGCGCTACTACATCCATTCGAACAGCGGCGCCAATTCCCTGCGCGGCGACGGCACTCTCACCGCCACCGCGCCAAAAAAAGAGAACGCC
>DATAMU010000779.1:0-4947 GCA_036266605.1 Candidatus Acidiferrum sp.
GCACGTAGTCAACCGCGGGCTTGATCATTAAGGCGACCAAACCTTCGGCTAAGGCCACGATTGCCAAGAGAAAAATGCCTGCCCCGAGGCGGAAGGCATATGGGCGCACGTAACCCAACAACCGCTTCAGTTGTGGTGAAAACACCGAGGCCACGCTTCAGGCTCCCCTGGATAGCACAACTGGTACGCTATTCGGCGCAGTGAGGTGTGTCAAGTTTGGGACGGGGGCGAAAGAGGCCGGAGACAGTCGACCATGAGCAACCTCGGGCACTGACACCTGTTTACAACGTGCGGGCATGAGGCGCAGCGATGCTGCGCCCCTACACGATCTCACTTGTGTGATCATTTTTCGATGTCGCGATGGACTACTTTGGTGGAGTAGCCGCGCTTGGAGAGCGCTTCGCTGACCGACTCGGCGAGCATCACGGAGCGATGGCGGCCGCCGGTGCAGCCGAAGGCGATCGTCAGGTAGCTTTTCCCTTCGCCGATGTAGTGCGGCATTAGATAGACGAGCAGACCTTCGATACGCTTCAGGAACTCGGCGGTTTGCGGAAATTTGCGAATGTAGCTGCGGACCTTCGGATCCTGACCGGTGAACCGGCGCAGGCTCGGAACGAAGTGCGGATTGGGCAGGAAGCGCACGTCGAAGACGAGGTCGGCGTCGGACGGCACGCCATAGCGATACCCAAAGCTGACGCAGGAAATCAGCATCGGCCGCTTTTCGGGATTGCGGAAGCGCTCGGTGATGAAGTGGCGCAGTTCGTGAACGTTGAACTTCGACGTGTCGATGACAACGTCGGCGAGCTTGCGGATCGGCGCCATCATTTTGCGCTCGTGATCGAGACTCTCGCGGACGCTGAGATGCTGCCCGACTGGGTGCGGCCGGCGCGTCTCGCTGTAGCGGCGCAGGAGAGCGTCTTCGGCGGCTTCGATGAAAACGATGGCGATGGGATGGATGAGGCGAAGATGCTGGAGCAGCGGCGGCAGCTTCTTGAGCTGATCGCCTTCGCGGGCATCGACAAGAAGGGCGGCGCGCGCGAAGCCGCCTTCACCAGCGGCGTGCAGTTCGGCAAAAATCGGAATCAGTTCGACAGGAAGATTGTCGACGCAATAAAAGCCCATGTCCTCGAATGCATGGAGGACCGTGCTTTTCCCCGAGCCGGATAATCCGGTCAGGATAACGAGTTGGCGGGATTCGGGGTGATCGGGTACGGCGTGAGGAGCTTTAGCCTGAGGCTGATGATGCTTATGCTTGCCGGAAGCGTGACGCTGGCTCAGTTTTTCACCCGGCGCTGATGTGTACTGGGGATGCGCATATCCTCGCGGTACTTCGCCACCGTGCGGCGCGTGACATGGATGCCGTTGTCGTCCAGTTTCTTGGCGATCTGATCGTCGGTGAGCGGCTTAGTCGAGTCTTCCTCTTCGATCATTTTCTTGACGAGGCGCTTGAGCGTGAGCAGCGACATGCCGCCGCCCTCGGGGCCGTTGACGGCTTCGCTGAAGAACGAACGGAGCTCGAGCACGCCCTGCGGTGTGTGCGCGTACTTACTGGCGACGGCGCGGCTGACGGTGGAAGGGTGCACGCCGACTTCTTCGGCAACCTCCTTGATCATCATCGGCTTGAGCGCATCGGGTCCGTGAATGAAGAAGTCGCCCTGGCGCGCGATGATCGACTGGCAGACGCGCAGAATCGTGTGCTTGCGCTGCTCGATATTTTTCATGAGCTGGATCGCGGCGGTGAAGCGCTCTTTGACGTAGTTGCGAACGTCGCGATCGCTCGCATCTTTGACGAGCAAACGGCGATACGTTGGGCTCAGGCGAAGCTGCGGCATGTCGTCTTCGTTGAGGAACGCTTGCCACTGATCGTCGACTTTGCGGAAGTAAACGTCGGGCTCGACGAGACGCGGCTCGGTCTTGTTGTAGCGAAGGCCGGGGCGCGGATCGAGTTTCTTGATCACGTCGAGCGCGCGCTTCACGATGTCGAGTGGGCGGTTCAGCGCGCGGGCGACTTCCTTGAGTTGATTGGCCTGCACCTGCTTGAGATGTTCGGAAACGATCTGCTGAGCGAGCGTGTTGGTCGGATCGAAGGCTTTGAGTTGCAGCAGCAGGCATTCGCGCAAATCGCGAGCGCCGACGCCGATCGGATCGAAGTCCTGCACGACCGCGAGCGCGTCGTCGAGATCGTCCTGGGTGTACTTCCCTTGCTGCGCAAGCTCTTCCGTGGACGCGGTCAGGTAGCCGTTTTCGTCGAGGTTGCCGATGATGCTTTCGGCGAGTTCCTTCACCGTGTCGGAGCAGATTGTGACGCTGAGCTGCCAGGCCAGGTGATCGGTCAGACCGGTGGAGGATGAGAGGAACTTCTCGAATGAAGGACGCTCGGAGACTTCGCGCTCGACGGACTGGCCACCGTCGCCGCCGGAATCGAGATACTGATTGAAGAACGTGCCGACGTCGAATTCGTCGAAGGGATTGGACTCGGGCTTCTCTGGAACTTTTTCGGTTTCGTTCTTGAGGAAATTTTCGTCGGCGTAATTATCGGTTTGCGTCGGCTCTTCGCTCTGCTCTTCGAGGACAGGATTCGCGATCATCTCCTGATTGATCATCTCGCGAAGCTCGAGACGATTGAGCGCGAGCACGCTCACCATCTGCACGAGACCGGGCGTCAGAATCTGACGCTGGGACACCTTCAAATTGAGTTTTAGTCCCTGCCAAGCCATGTGCGTTCGATCGATACCCTTCCGAAAGTATGCGCCTAGTTAAGGCGGAAGTGATCGCCAAGATAGACGCGGCGAACTTCCGGGTCGTTGCTCAGTTCGTCTGGCCGACCCTTCCTGAAGATTTTCCCATTTCTGAGGATGTATGCGCGGTCCGTTACGGTGAGTGTTTCCCGTACGTTATGATCTGTGATTAAAACGCCAATGCCCGAGCGACTGAGGTCGCGGATGATTTCCTGAAGGTCTTTGACGGTGAGCGGGTCGATGCCGGAAAAAGGCTCGTCGAGCAAGATAAAAGAGGGCTGAAGCGTGAGAGAGCGCGCGATTTCGAGCCGGCGACGCTCACCGCCCGACAATGTGTAGGCTTTGCTTTGCCGCACGGTCTCCAAACCCATCTGCACCAACAATTCCTCCAAGCGATCGCGCTGCTGTTCCGGTGTCAAAGGAAGAGTCTCCAGAACGGCGAGAAGATTCTCTTCGCTGCTGAGTTGGCGAAACACCGAAGGTTCCTGAGGAAGGTAGCTGATTCCGCTGCGAGCCCGGAGGTACATCGGGAGGTCGGTGATTTCGTCGCCGTTCAGGAGGACGCGGCCGGAATCGGGGCGGGCCAGACCAACGATCATGTAGAAGGTGGTCGTTTTTCCCGCGCCGTTGGGACCCAGCAGGCCGACAACTTCGCCTTGACCGATTTCCACTTCGACATCGTCTACAACTTTACGACCTTTGTAGGATTTGCTGAGTTCGACGGCTTGGAGCTTCAACATACCTCAGTCGTGGTGGAGCAGGTTGCGGATCGCGGTCAAGATCGGGAACTTCACTGTTGGACCCGGTGTTTGGTCAGCGTTCGCGAACCATTTTCCGAATCGACGATGATCGTATCATCCGCTAAAAAGAAGGTCAATTGAGTGCCGGTGGTTGTGCCTGCGGAACCGTCGTAAAGAGTGGGTTTTCCGCCGCTCATGACGAATTTGCCAGAGTCGGCGGAGTATTCGCCGCGATCGGCGACGGCGCGGCGGTCGCCTTCTTCGACGGTGACGCCACCGGTGCCGACGGCGCGAGAGATTTGGCGCGAGCCAGCCGGCGTTGCCGCGGAGTTGTTTGTGTTGTTTGCGCTGGCGGCTGTGGGGGCTTTCGTGAAATAGAGATCAAGGACCGGGCCGCGCATCTTTTGATCGGCGGATTGGACGACTACATTTTTCTCGAGGCGCGCTTTGCCTTCGACGTCGTTGTAAGTGAGCGCCTCGCTGGAGGCGTGCCAGAGTTGCGATTTTTTCGGGACGACTTGCGAGGTGTTGACCGGGCGTGTGGGCGGATTAAAAGATGTCGTCTTGTTCGATTGCGCCGAGGAGCCGAGCGCCGGGGCGCCTGGGGCTTGCGGGAAGACGGCGCGGACGTTGCCGGCGGCGTTGAGCACGTGCGAATCACGGAGGAGTTCGATCGAATTCGCTTCGAGAACGGAATCGCCTTGCCAGAGGCGGGCTTTGCCGGTGTAGAGCGCGCGGCCGGTTTTTGAATTGGCCTGAAGTTGATCGGCGGTGATGTTGGCGGGAGCGGGCGCGAGCTGCACGGCGCTGGCTTTCGCGGTGAAGTCGGTGGAGCGGACGCCGCCGTCGGCGAAGATGTCGCCGTTGTCTTGATGGAAGACGATGCGATGAGCCTGGGTTTGCGTGGTCGCGTCGCGCGCGATGGCGTGGCCGGTGAGGGTTGCGGTTTGCGCCGCGCGATCGAAGCTGGCGCGATCGGCTTGGCCGCTGCGATCGGCTTCTTTGAGTTTCACGTCACCTTGCAGATCAATTTGCGACCAACCGCCATCCGGCGCCATGAGCGCAGTTCCCGTTGCGGCGCTTGCGGTTTGCACCGGGTGACCAGTGAGCCAGCGTTCGGTGCGGACGTTGCCGTTGGCGTGGACTTCTTTTGCCTTGCCGGTGGCGTCGGCGAAGGTCATCGCGAGTTTGTCGGCTTGCAGCTGGGTTCTGGCGGGGACGATGGTGCCGCCTTGCGTCGTCGCGTCGGTCCATTCCATCGTGCCGGCGGCGAGTGTTTCGGCGCTGAGTGGCTTACTGGATTCGTGCTCTTTGCCGCCGCTGAACTCCATGCGCAACGCCGCGGTTTGCATCGTGCGGGTGTCGCCAGTTTTTTCTTCTTTCGTTCGGAGAACTACGTTGCCGGTGACGTTGAGTTCTTTGGGCTGGCTGAAGCGCGGCCAGAAGGTGAGCGAGCCGGTGTCGCCACT
>DATAMU010000780.1:0-3130 GCA_036266605.1 Candidatus Acidiferrum sp.
CACCGCTCCTCGATGCAAAACGTCCCGCGCAAACACCGGCAAAAAAACCGAATACTGCAGCCCAAAGAAACTGAGCACGCTCAGCATCAGCAACACCGCCCGTGTCGGCCGGTCCCGCATCGCATACTGAAACCCCTGCAATAAATGCCGCGTGTGCGAACCGGAACGTGGCTTCGCTTCAAACTTCGGAATCCGCATCGCCAGCAGCGCGGCAATCACCGCCAGAAAGCTCACGCCATTCAAAAAGAAACACCATCCCTCATGAATGTACGCGATCACAATCCCCGCGATCGGTGGCCCAATCACGCGTGCACTGTTGAACATCGACGAATTCAGCGCAATCGCATTCGGCAAATCGTCCTTCCCTACCATCTGCACCAAAAACGCCTGTCGGATCGGCACGTCAAACGCATTCACAATCCCTACTAGGAACGCGATGAAAATCAGGTGCCACACCTTCAGCAAATGCGTGAACGTCAGCGCCGCCAGCGTAAACGCCAAGATCATCGACGCAGTTTGTGTCCAGATCACGCCGAGGTGCCGGTTGTATCGGTCGCCGATATATCCGCCCACCGACGCCAGCAACAAAATCGCAATCTGATTTGCGAATCCAAACACACCCAGCAACGCCGCCGAATTCGTCAGCTTGTAAACCAGCCAAAGTTGTGCGGTGGACTGCATCCAGGTGCCAATCAGCGAAACCAGCTGACCGGCGATGAATAGTTGAAAATTGCGGTGCTGCAATGCGCCAAAGCGCTTCGCCACGTACCCGACCTTCTTCCTCTATGCCTCGGTGCGAACAATCATTGTAACCAAATCGAATCGGTCGAGTTTGTCATTGCGTCGCGCGACGAGACGCTAGGCACGTCCAATTTGCCCCAGCAAGTCCAACGCGTCGCGAAGACAGAGCCAAAAAAGCAAAATCGCCGGCCAACCGCTCCGGCGATTCTCCAATTTCAATTTTCCAATTTCGATTTTTCCGCTTCTATTCCGGCGCCCCACCCACATGCAGATGGCTCAAATCCCGCAGCGTCGATTTATCCTCTTCACTCATTCCCTGCGTAAACCGCGGATCATTCAGCCTCTGATTCCGCGCCGATTCCGGCATGTTCTGTAACACCCGCAACCGATTTCGAATCGCCTGCTTCCGGTCTGGCGGCATCTGGCGCCACTGTGGCAGCACATCATTCCGTACATGATCGCGCTGCTCCGGCGTCATCCGGTTCCACACCTGCGCACGATCCCGCAGCACCTGCTGTTGCGACGGCGACATGCTTTGCAGCCGCCTTTCGTTCTGCAAAACCCGCTGCCGGTCCGCCGGCGACATATTCCGCCAGCGGTCCTGCGTATTCGGCGGTCTTGAACTCGGCGGCCGGTTCAGATTCGTCTCAGTGTTTGTATTCGGCCGCGGGATGGTCTGCGCTCCACCGCCATCCGATCTCGGCGGCCGATCGTTCCGCGTATTCTGTCGCGGCATTCCCTGCGCGCCCGATTTCGGACCTTGCCCATGCCTCTGCGCCGCGTCCACCTGCGCAGTCACAGGCAGCATCAGCATCGTCGCAAGCGCGAGCCCGAGCACTAACGTGGACACAAGCCGCCCACACAGGCCCGGCCTGCACCGCCACTCACCGAATTTGCGCACCGTGCTCATCGCAAAAATCTCGCCTGCCCGTCTACTGCAAAACCTACATCTCTGTGTTGGATTCCGGCTGCTGTTGCTGCTGTTGATTCGCCTCGTCGCCCACCGGCTGCGGCAAATCGCTCAGCGCGTCGAAGTTCGACAATACATCGAAATTCTCCAGCACCGGCAGATCGCTCATGACCTGAGCTTCCTGTTCGACACCATTGTTCGGCTGCGTCAGCGTTTCATTTGGACGCGACCCAAACCAAACCGTCGCCAGCAACAGCATCGACGCCGCAAACGCCACTCGCGGTGACGGCGCAAACACTGACCACCAGCTCTGCTTTACCGGCTCGGCAGCCACACGCGCTCGCACTCGCGCGTCGAACGCATCCGAAGGCTCGATCCGCGGCAGCTCATCCAGCAAGCCGGACAATGCGCGGAATTCATTCACACGCATCTCGCACGCCGCGCACGTCTTCAAGTGCGCTTCCATTTCCTTCATCTCTCCGGCCTTCAACCGCCCATCCACATAGGGCAGAATCCGGCTTTCCATCCGATTGCAACTCATAACGCCTTCCTTACTTCTGGTCTTCCGTCGATCTCTCCCAAAGCACCACTCACCCGTTCACCCTTACGACTTCGCACCCGCAACCAACGGCGCCAACTCGACGCGCAGCGTCTCGTACGCCCGAAACAACAACGACTTCAACGCACTCTCCGAACACTCCAAAATCTTCGCGATCTCGTTGTAGTCCAGCTCCTGGTACTTGTGCAGCAGCACTGCTGCTCGCTGCTTCTCCGGCAATTTGTCGATCGCGTGCTTGATCATCTTCTTCCGCGTCTCTTCGACAAGGTGCTGTTCGATGTCCGGATGTTTGTCCGCCACATCGAGCATCTTCTCGTCGCCGTCCTCGGCATCCGTTGTGATCGGCGCGTCCAGCGACAACTCCATCCGCTGGTGCCGCGTGTCCCGCACCGAGTTCAACGCCAGGTTGGTTGCGATTCGGAATAGCCATGTCGTGAACTTGGCGCTCGGCACGTAGTCTTCCCGTGCTCGATATACGCGAATGAACACTTCTTGGGCGAGGTCTTCGGCCTGCTCCCGGTTACGCACCATCCGGTACAGGAAGTTGACCAGCGGACTTCGATAGCGATGCAGGAGAAGTGCGAACGACTGTTCGTCGCCCGCCTTCACGTCCAGCATCAGCTGTACGTCCGACCTGGCCATAGTCGCCACACTGTATCAAACACATGTGGAGTCAGGAAGTTGCAATTGGCTGCAGTATTTTTCTGGCGAAATTCAGGCGAAACTCTAGACGTGAAACAAAGCCTGCATAATCAACAGGCTGACAACCCCCACGAAGACCAGCAATGCCATGCGCCAGTTCGGTTCCCGGTTCACCTCGGGCAACAAGTCCGACGCCGCCACATATAAAGTCACCCCGCCAGACATCGGCAGGGCGTACTTGAGTTGCCCCTGAAGGGCGCTCGTCAACACCACTCCTA
>DATAMU010000781.1:0-2217 GCA_036266605.1 Candidatus Acidiferrum sp.
GCAGATAGCACGCCAAGAGAGACACTGCGCCCATCACCACAGTAGCGGTGACAAACACAAGCGGATCGACTCCGCTCACTTTGTAGAGCACGCTGGCCAGCACCTTGCCCGCAAGAAGCGACAACCCGAGTCCTGCGACAACTCCCACGGATGTAATCGCCAATCCCTCACGCAAAATCATCCGTTGAGCATCGCCCGGCTTCGCCCCCAGCGCCAACCGAATCCCGATCTCCCGCGTGCGCCGCGCAACGGTGTAAGCCCGCAGCCCGTACAATCCAACCATCGCTAACACCAGCGCCACCGACCCGAAAATCGAGAACATTCGCGCCGCGGTGCGCACCACCCACACATCAAAACTCGCGTCCAAATGCGTCCGCATTGTTCGCAACTCGATCACTGGCAGCCGGCTGTCCACGGCATTAACCTCGCGGCGCAACGACTCAAGAAAATCAACGCCTTGCCTCGTCGTCTTCAAATGGATCGTCATGTCGGCCTGATACTCCTGGCCGAACGGCACGTAAACATGTGGCTGCAAGCCCTCGCCAAAGACATCCTCTTGCACGCTCGCGACGATCCCAACAACCTCAGCGTCACGGCTCCCTTTCGATTCGCCACCCGCCAGCAGCCGGATGTGCTGCCCCACCGCATTGCCACCGGGCCACAATCGTTCCGCAGCCAATTGATCCAGAACAACCACCGAGTCCGCGTTCGCATTCTCGGTTTCATTCTTCTGGAAAGCGCGGCCCCGCAGCAGCGGAACCCCGAGTGCCGTGAAATAATCCTCGCTCACGACGTTGTAGCGGCACGACATCCCGTCGCTATCCTTCGAACTTGAGCCGTCCCTCGGAGCATCGCTCGCCCGCTGAATTCTCTTTCCCAACGAAACCATTCCGAACGGAACCGTCGCCGCCATACCCGCCGATTCCACTCCCGGAACCCCGCGAAGCCGATCAAGAACTGTTCGAAACACTTGCCGCCCGCGGCCTTCGTCATACCCGATCAAGCTTGGATCCAATTCAATTAACGTCGAATTCTCGATGCGAAAACCCGGCTCCAGTTCCTGTGTCGTCCTCGCGCTGCGGATAAACAAGCCCGCCGCGGTGAGAAGCGTCAGCGAAAGCGCGATTTGCCCCACCACCATCAAATTGCGCGGCGAAAACCTCGCCCATCCAATCCCAACTTTCTCCTGCGTTTCTCCGCTCTTCAGCGTGTTGACGATGCTCGCTTTCGAAGCACTCCGCGCCGGCCCCAAGCTGAAGATGATCGCGCTGAAAACGCAAAATCCCGTCGTCGCCAGCAACACACGCAAGTCCGGCGCAGCGTTGTACACCAGATCGACCGGCGCCAACCGCGCCATCGATTGCATCAACAACGAGCTGCCGGCCGCGGCCAACGCAAGTCCAGCCGCGCCGCCGATGAACGCCAGGATCAGCCCCTCGATCAGCAATTGTTGAAGAATGCTCCCGCGCTTTGCACCCAGCGATTGCCGGATCGCGATCTCTTTCCGCCGTGCCGCTCCTCGCACCAACATCATGTTGGCCACATTCAGCGACGCGATCAGCAGCACCACACCAGCCATCGAAATCACCAGAATCGCCGGAAACGCCGCCTCATTCCCGTGCGGCGGATTCGTCGATATGCTGCTCCGCGACAGCGTGTGTACCATGAACGTTTGATCTTTGTTTTCTCCCGGATATGCCGCGGCCATGCGACTCGCAACCACCGCGAGCGATGCGTCGGCGGCCTGCTGTGTCACCCCTTCCTTCAACCTTCCGACTACGATCAATGCATGGTTATCACGCGAAGCGAGCTTCCTCCCGTGCCCATCAAAATCGTTCATCACCGATTCGTACATTCCCATGGGCACGTACATCTCGGGACTGATCATCGCGTTGGTTCCGGTAAACCCTTTCGCGGTGATTCCCACGATCGTAAAAATCCGTCCGTTGATCTGCCGCGTTTTGCCCAGCAAATCCGGGTCGGCGCCGGTCTTTCTCCAATTCGAGTAGCTGACGATCAGGCTGGGAATCCCGCTGCCTGGTTGTTCTTCTTCCGGAGTGAACGTTCGCCCGCGAAACAACGGAACACCCAGCGTTTCAAAATAATTTGAAGTTACGACGTCGGAAAACGCCCGTCGCGTCGTGTCACCTTCCTTGATTCCCACGAGCGCCAGGTTGTGTGCCGCAAGACTGCTGAAGACGCCGTTGTCGGTGCGCA
>DATAMU010000782.1:0-5487 GCA_036266605.1 Candidatus Acidiferrum sp.
ACCCGTCCGCGATGGCTCGATCCGAGTGCAGATTGTGGCTCGACTCAAGCCGGATGTTTCTCTCGCACAGGCACGCGGCGAGACCGAACTCATGTCGCAGCATGTAAAAGACGCCAGTCAGTCGGGCTCTGTCCCGAGCCACCTCGTCATCGAGGGCTTTGCCGATACACTCTCGCATCCAGGACCGACAATGCAAAACGCCCAACGCGGCCTCGCCATGATCGCAGCCGCGGCGGGTGTCGTGCTCTTGATCGCTTGTGCCAACGTGGCCAGCCTTCTCCTCGCGCGATGTATCAAGCGTCAAAAAGAAATTGCTGTCCGCACTGCAATAGGCTGTTCGCGCACATGTCTGATTCGGCAACTGCTCACCGAGAGCACGCTGCTATTTTTCGCAGGCGGTGTTCTCGGATTGTTTTTCGCTCGTTGGTCCGAGGATATTCTTGCTGCTGCGACCTCCGGCATTGTTTCCAACGCGACCTATCTGCACATCGATCTGCGCGCGGCCCTCGTGAGCCTCGTCATTTGCCTTGTCAGTGCGTTGTTCTTCGGCATGATCCCGGCGTTGCAGGCAACTCGCCTCAGCCCAAATGAAAGCCTCAAGGACGGGTCGTCCAGTGTGACGAGCGGAGTCCGACAGCAGCGTTCGCGAAATTTCCTGGTCGCATTTCAAATTGCCCTAGGAATGGTGCTGTTCGTAACCTCCGGCCTCTTATTTCGCAGCTTCCTCCATGTCGAAGCCGCTCCAGTTGGTTATGATCCGCACAACGTTGTGACGGCCACCATACAGTTGCCTTCCTCGCGCTACGCCAACCCTCTCGATCGTCTTAGGCTGATGCAATCAACCTTGGACCGCTTGCGCCTCTTACCGTCCGTCGAGTCGGTCGGTATCGCGGATTCTCTTCCGATGAGCGGTGCTGACAGCGCTCATTTTCTGATTCAAACGGCGTCGCAAGCTCCGCTTGAAGACGAAGTTTCGTTCTTGTCCGTCGGAGAAGCCTACTTCGCGACGCTACGCGTTCCGATGCTCGCCGGTCGTGAATTTCGCGAGTCCGATCGCGAGAACTCCGTTCCGGTTGTCATCGTCAATCAGACCTTCGCCAATCGCTATTTCGAGGGAGCGAGTCCGACAGGCCACTACGTCGCCTTCGCCGGAACTCCAGCGATGAAACGAGAAATCGTCGGCGTCGTTTCCGATTTTCGCCAGCGCAATCCGGAAGAAGATCTGAGACCAATCATCTATCTCCCAATCGTCCAAACTCTTCCGCCCGGATGGAGCGCCGCGATTCGAGTCCGGTCATCCAGCGAAATGACAGGTGTTGCGCAGAGCATTCCCGAATCGCTCCGGCCCATCGATCCATCGCTCGATTGGGAAATCGGTACGATGCAACGGCAAATTCACGATTCGGAATCGCTCACATTGCGCCGCCCAATCATCACTTTGTTCGCTGGCTTCGGCGCGCTCGCGTTGATCCTGGCCATCGTCGGTATTTTCGGTGTGACGTCCTACTCCGTTGCCGAGCGCACTCGCGAGATCGGCATCCGCGTCGCCATGGGCGCAGCTCGTAGTGAAATCACGAGTATGGTGCTGCGCGAATCGTCGATGGTGACCCTCACGGGAATTGCCGTCGGCTCGCTAACGGCACTCATGCTCACACAGCTTCTTCCCACCGATTCCATCGGTTGGAGCGGTTCCGGCATCTTTCTGTACGGCGTCTCGCGCCTCGACGTTCTCACCTACGCGTGCTCAGCCGCGTTGCTGCTGAGCGCATCTCTGTCAGCATCCTGGCAACCCGCACGTCGCGCCACGCAACTCGACCCGATGCAGGCCCTGCGCCACGACTGATTCTGTTGAGGTCTCGGAACGCTAAACCGCTAGAAAAGAGAAGCTATCTAATGGCAGCGACCGCATTCCCTCAGCTCTACTCCGTGCCCTCCGAGAACTCTGTGGTGAATCTCTTCTTCGCTTTCGACTTTCAATTGTCGACTGTTAACTGCGTTTACTGCGGGCGCGCCAGGTAGACATCGAAACGTTCGACAGCAGGGCGCAGGCGGCGAATCACTTCCGAAGCCCACAGCGTCTTGCTCAGCAGCGTCACCCAGCCATCTTCCGGCTCGCACACCGCGCAAAACGCGTACCGTTCATACGCGGTTTGATACGAGTCCAGTCCGCGCCGCGACAATTCCTTTTCTAACTCCACATCCGGTCCATCGATCACGCTGCCGGCTCGCACACCGAACGTCTCGCCCTCGAATCGCTCAAACAATTGCTGCAGTTGCGTCTCGTTCGGCGCGTGCAGCACGATGCACCGTTCCGCCGCCTCGCGAAAATGAATGTCGTACATCTTGCAAAATTCCCGCACGCGATCGACATGCGCGAAAAAATCCAGCACAAAGCTGTCGTTATTCGCCAGTGCAGGGAAGGCCGCCGCCCAAATCGCCGCCGCATCCTTCCCGCGGACCGGCTCGCGGCTCTCCGTCCCCAGCAACTCCAGCCCGACCGCCTGCGTCTCGTTCCCTAAATCCAGCGTCTCCACATCCATCGAATATGGCGGCAGATCGAGCGCGCCCGGCTCGACCGGCGCATTTCCTGTCGCGCTCATTCGCTGTACTCCCCGGCTTCCGGCGGAAACTTCGTCTGAAACTCCGCCGACTGCTTCCGCACATCCAGCCAGTCAAAAAACACATCCGGCGTTTCGAGCCAGATGCGAAACCAGTTCGCGATTTCTTCTTTTTCCGCGCGCTTGAACGGCTCAACCTTGTGGTTTCGCGCAATCATCTCCGCCCGCCGCTTGCCCAGACGCGCGACGTTCAATACGCGCTCTGCCGCCGCAGGCTCCCCATGCGACTGAAACTTCCGCATCAATTCATCCAGCCGCATGATGCTGACTTCCGCGTCTTCCAGCGTCTTGAAGTGCAGCAAGTCCTCGAATTCCTCTTCGTACTGATCTTCCGCCTCTTCTTGCAGCGACAAATTAACCTTGTAGCCGGCCGCCTTCAGCACGTCGGCGATATATTCGTTGCCGGTCTTACCGTCCTCACCGTGCTCGGCGATCAGCCTTCGCCGCAACTGATCGATCTCAGCCGGAGTGTACTGCTGCGCGCCGATCTCCTGCGCCGTTTGCAGAATCAATTCCTTCTTTGTTGTCTGCGAATCGCTCATCGGCTCGCGCCCCGTCCAATACCTCGATGCGCAGCGCCACTCGGACTCGGTGTAATCGGCCCCGCGGGCGCCCCGTTATCCGGCGCGCCGCCGTGAGCCGCGGGCGCGTTCGCTCCCGCCGGATTCTTCAACAGTTGCCGGTACTTCGTGACGTTGCGATTGTGTTCTTCCAGCGATGCCGCAAAAAAGTGCCCGCCCTGCGTGTTCGCCACAAAATACAAAAATTGCGTTTTCGTGGGGTTCACCGCGGCGCCCAGAGATTCCTCGCCAGGATTTCCGATCGGCCCCGGCGGCAGCCCCGCGTATCGATACGTGTTGTACGGCGAATCAATCTGCAAATCCGCTCCCGTCAGTGTCCCTTTGTATTGTCCGTTCTGTTCCAGCGCATAAATCACCGTCGGATCGCACTGCAGCCGCATATTTTTCGACAATCGATTTTCAAAAATTCCCGCCACCAGCGGCCGTTCTTCGGGTTTCGGCGTTTCGCGTTCCACCAGCGATGCCAGCGTCACGAAGTGCTCCGTCAATCCGCTCACAGGCGGAATTGGCGCTGCCGAGCGAATCCGCAGCCACTCTTCTCTGAATTTCTTCACCATCTCCGCCGTCAATTCGATCGCCACCGGGTGACGCGGCAGATTATATGTTGCCGGATACAAATATCCTTCCAATGTTTTCGCTTTTGGCGCCAGATCACGGATCAGCTCCGGATTCTTCGCCGCCGCCAAAAATTCCGCCGCGGTCATGTACTTTCCCGATTCCAAGTCGCGCGCGATGTCAAACATCGTCTGGCCTTCGCGCACCGTGAACGGCTGCACGAATACGTGGCCATCCGCAATCTGCCAAAAAACGTCGTGCCCCGAAATCGGCTTGCTAAAAAAATACTCGCCTGCCTGCAAGCGGCGCTTCGGATGCCTCCGCGCATAAATTTCAAACGCGGTCGCGCTGCGAATGATGCCGTTCTGCGCCAACAATCGCGCTACGGCGCGGCTCGAAGCTCCATGCGGCAAATCGACAAAAACGCCCTGTGACGAAAACCCCTGATACGGCCGTGCGATGCTGATCCATAAATAAAGCGCGACACCGGCTCCAACAATCACGAGCAGCAGTAAAAGTTTTCCCAGAGTCTTCAAGTTAGTCAGCGTTCTCCATCAAGATGACTTCATCCCGGCCGCCGTGACGCTGCCGCCATGCCTGCGAGCGGCTATGCATCACCGACCTCACTTAGATGCTCGTGCCGGGATTTTGCTTCCTCGCCAGATACTCCTTCAAGATCACCGCAGCCGCCATGGCATCCACTGTCGCCCGCTCCGCTTGCTTTTTCTTCTTCACGTTTGAATGCACATGCGCCGGCTTTGAATCATCGTGAAAAACTTTTCCGGCCTGTTCCTCCAGCAATCGCTCGGCTTCCCAACTCGTCAGCCGCTCATCTACCATCTCAACAGGCAATCCGAACTGTTTCCGCACGCGTTCGCCAAATCGCGTAGCTTCTTCCGCCATGTCGCCGCGCGTCCCATCCAGCCGCAGTGGCAGGCCCACCACAATCTCTTTGACCGCATGCTCGCGCGTCACTTCGCGAAGCCTTCGCATATCCTCATTGCGATTCACGCGATCGATTGTCGTCAGCGGCCGCGGCAGCCCAGTTTCGATGTCCGCGATGGCCAGACCGATGCGCACGGTTCCGTAGTCGATCGCCAGAATCGCCGTCCGGCGAATCTCCGCCACTGGCGCATCTTTGATGGAATCGCGTTCCGAAGGACTCACGCGTCAATTATACCCGCGTGTACCGCCCGCACCCAGTCAACCATCCTCTTCTCCACGAATCACCGAGTCTTCTGCATTGCTGCGTTGTCTTTTTCTCTCTTCAATCCTTCCTTCCATGCGATCCATTCACCCACCCATCCCAGACACCTTGCTTCTTCATCTGCTCATCTAGTCCCGTATCTTTCAACTGCTTCTCAATCTCGCCGCGCGTAAGACGTTTCCCGAGCGGGTGCTCGCGATCGGCCACGCCCCACGCCGTCACCGCCGCAATCACCGTGTTGATCTTCAGTTCGCGAATATCCACTTTGTCGAACGTGTCCGACGCCGCGTGATAATTCGGCAAATAATTCGCCTCGACTTGATTCGCCACCATCGTCGGCACGCCATCCAGCAAAAAGTCCCAGTTGTCCGTTCCGATGTCGCCGTCAAGCACATGATTGTTCACATCCCACGAAGCCAGCGGCCGCAAAATCTCGCTGAGCGCGTCGCGAATATCCGCGCGTCCACTCAGCGAAAATCCCGGGGTACGTCCCGACCCATCATCAAAAACGATCACGCCGCGAATC
>DATAMU010000783.1:0-2121 GCA_036266605.1 Candidatus Acidiferrum sp.
GGCTGCCGCCGTTTCGACAGCGCGCTCACCGGGCTTGGCGGCTGCCCCTTCGCAGGAGACAATTTGGTGGGCAACATCGCGACCGAGCAGGTCATCGCCGCACTCAAGAAAGCGGGCGCCGATCCCGGCATCGATCCCGCGCGACTCAATAAAGTCTTGGCGATGACTAACGAAATTCGCGCGACATACGCCCACGCGCCGCTGGTGAACTAGAACGGAAGCGCCTCAAATCAATCGCGCTGCAATAATCGGAGGTCTCGATGTACTCGACACTTCTTCTCGAATGTAAAGACGCCATCGCCACCATCACGCTCAATCGCCCCGACAAGCGCAACGCGATCAACCCCACTATGATCGCCGACATCCAGTCCGCGCTCGACGCCATCGAGAAGAATCACGCCACGCGCGTCGTCATCATCACCGGCGCCGGCAAAGCCTTCTGCGCCGGCATGGACCTCGACAAACTCGCCTCGCTCGCAACACAGTCCGCCACCGAAAATCAGGAAGACTCCCGCCGCATCGCCAAACTTCTCCGCCGCATCTGGGCCTTCCCTCGCCCGACGATCGCCGCCGTCAACGGCGCCGCGTACGCCGGCGGTTGCGGCATCGCCACTCTCTGCGACTTCACCCTCGCCGTCCCCGAAGCAAAATTTGGTTACACCGAAGTGAAAATTGGCTTCCTTCCCGCAATCGTCTCCGTTTTTCTCACGCGCCAGATCGGCGAAAAGCGTTCGCGCGATCTGCTCCTCACCGGCCGCATCATCAACGCCCACGAAGCCCGCGAATTCGGCATGGTCACCGAAGTCGTCCCCGCCGACCAACTCGCCAAGCGTGCTCACGAACTCGCCTCCGATCTCATCGCCGCCAGCCCCAACAGCCTCACACGCGCGAAGCACCTGCTCACTTCTGCCGCCGCTGCCGGCATCGATCACGACCTCGAACGCGCCATTATGGAAAACGCCCGCATCCGCTGTACCGCCGACTTCAAGGAAGGCGTTGCCTCATTTCTGGAAAAACGCAAGCCAGTCTGGCAGAGTAAACTGGAAGACTGAATCCCCGACATGCAACCCATCGAATATCACGACACAACGCTACGGGTGCGCTACGCCGAAACCGATCAGATGGGCGTCGTCTACCACTCCAACTATCTAATCTGGTTTGAAGTCGGCCGCGTCGAGATCATGCGCGCGCTCGGATTCGAGTACAAAACGATGGAAACCGAAGACGACTGCCACATCGTCGTAGCCGAAGCGCATTGCCGCTACGAAAAGCCCGCGCGCTACGACCAGGTCCTGCGCGTGCGCACCCGCATCGCCGAGTGGCGCAACCGCGTCGTGAAATTTTCCTACGAAATTTTTCTCGACGAAAATTCCTGCCTGCTCGCCACCGGCTACACCACGCACGTCATCTGCGGCAGCAACGGCCGCCCGAAGTCTCTGCCGCCAAAATATCGCGACGTTCTGCTTCACCTCAAAGTCCCGAATCCAGACCGGAGCAATGCATGACCGCGCCCTCAGCCGTCCAGCTCACTGGCAACGATCTCACTTTCGCGCAGCTTTACGACGTCGCGCTCCACGGCGCCAAAGTCTCGCTCGCGCCCGACGCCATCGAGCGCATGAAAGCATCGCGCGCCATCGTCGATCGCGTCGTCTCCAGCGGCGAAACCGCCTACGGCATCAACACCGGCTTCGGCAAACTCGCTTCCGTCCGCATCTCCACCGAGCAAGTCCGCCAGCTCCAAATCAATCTTGTTCGCTCGCACGCCTGTGGCGTCGGCGCTCCTCTTAGCGAGGCCGAAACGCGCGCGATGATGCTGCTCCGCGCCAACGCGCTCGCCAAAGGCCTCAGCGGCATCCGCCCTGAAACCGTCGAAGTCCTCTGCGCCATGCTCAACGCCAAAGTTCACCCGGTGATTCCCTCGCAAGGTTCTGTCGGCGCTTCCGGCGACCTCGCCCCGCTCGCTCATCTCGCGCACGTCGTCATCGGTGAAGGCCATGCCCGCATCGGCGGAAGTTCCGGAAAAGGTAGCGGCGAAATCATCTCCGGCGCCGACGCCATGCGCCAAGCGAACATCAAACCCGTCGCGCTCGAAGCCAAGGAAGGACTTTCGCTCCTGAATGG
>DATAMU010000784.1:0-4768 GCA_036266605.1 Candidatus Acidiferrum sp.
CCACCCTATTTTGCCGCCTAGCCCCCCCGGGCCGACACTCCTAATTGTCCTACCCAGTTTTAATATTATTATATAGACATCTTCCCTACCCAGGGAGTAGTATCCGTCTCTTGTTATTTACCTATGCGTATACTTAACTGAACGGGATAGACGGAGAACGACGACGATGCTTACCCTTTTTACCACGGCGAAACCCTTCGTGGGACACAGCGCGATCATTCAACGCAATGCGCTGAAAAGTTGGACGCTCCTGCACCCCAACGTCGAAGTCATCTTGTTTGGCGATGACCTAGGCGCTGCTGAAACTGCACGGGAGCTAAAGCTGCGCCACGAGCCGTTCGTAACGCGCAGCGAACGCGGGTCGAAGCGGCTCGACTACATGTTCAGCACCGCGCGGGCGATCGCGCATCACGACATCCTTTGTTATGTGAACTGCGACATCATTTTGATGGACGATTTTCTACGCGCGTTGAAGCTGGTGCGCGGGCAGCACTCGAAGTTCCTGATGGTAGGTCGGCGCTGGGACATCGAGATGCCGGAGCCGGTGGACTTCTTGCAAGCGAGCTGGAGATCGCGACTGCAAGGCGTGGCGCTGATGCGCGGCGTGCAGCGGTCGGAAGAGTGGATCGACTATTTCGCGTTTAGCAAGACGCTGTATGGATCGAGCGTGCCGCCTCTGGTGGTGGGGCGCGTGCACTGGGACGACTGGCTGCTATGGAAGGCCATGCAACTGAAGGCAACTGTCGTCGATGCGTCAGATGCTGTCGTTGCGGTGCATCAAAATCACGATTACGCATATCACCCAAATGGAAAACACGGGGTGTGGGAAGACCTTGAGTCGCGACGAAACCTCGAGTTGGGTGGTGGTTACGGACATCTCAGGTCGATTCGATCGGCTTCGTTTCGGCTGAAGCCGACCGGTTTGCGCCGCAATCCTTTTGCGGCATTCGCATATCCCTGGTGGACGGCGAGGCGTCTTGGGACTTTGTGTTTCACAAGAACCGAGGCGGCGGTGCAAACGCATGTGTGGCATCCGCTGCTGAACGCGACGCGGCATTTGCGCCATCCGCTGGGACTTCGACAGGGCGGATTCGAAGACTTGGGTCGGCGACCGCCAAGCGTTGGCTGAACGAGCGAGAGGAACGATGGGCAAGCCAACGATTTCGGTGTTGATCGACACCTTCAATTATGGACAGTACGTGGAGGAGGCGATCGAAAGTGCCATTGCACAGGATTTCCCGGCCGGCGAGCGCGAAATCCTGGTGGTGGACGACGGCTCAACCGATGACACCGCGGAGCGAGTGCGGAAATTCGGAAGCGCGATCAAATACTTTCGCAAGCCGAACGGAGGGCAAGCGTCGGCGTTCAACTTCGGCCTGCGGCACGCGAGCGGAAAATATGTGGCGCTGCTGGACGCCGATGATTATTGGTTGCCGGGGAAGCTGACGCGGACTGTAGATGAGTTCGAGAGAAATCCGGACGCCGGGATGGTGTATCACGCGTACAACGAATGGATTGCGACGAAGAAGATTTTTCGCGATGCACAGTTGCCGTTGGTGTCGGGATTCTTGCCGGCGAACCACAATGAATTGCTGAAATATGTTTTGTATCCCACGTCGTTTCTTGCCTTTCGACGAAGCGCGATCGATCTGCTGCTGCCGATTCCCGAAGACTTGACGATTCAAGCCGACGCGTTTTTGTCGGCTTTGGTGATTTTTGTCGCTCCGGTGGTTGCCGTGACCGATCGCCTTGCTGTGTATCGAATTCACTCGACGAATCTGTTTGCCGACGGTGGGAGGGCGGACACACACAGGCGCGAGCTGCGGATGCGCACGCGGGCTGCTTTGGTCCGGTCGATGAAGAACTGGCTCGACGAGCGTGCGTATGAACTCGATCGACCTGAGTTAGAGGAGCTGTTCAAGCAATGGGAGCTGACGCAAGAGGGCGATGAATTTGAATTGGAGACACCAGGACGATTCAGGACCGCTCGTCACCTTGTGAGGTACGCGTCGCATTTCCGAGCGCGCATGACGTGGCGGCATCGAGCGGTCACTTACCTGAACGCAGCGGGATCACTCGTGGTGGGATACAAAAATATTCACAGGCTGGATGAGTGGAGGACGGCGATTACGCATTCGCTGCGCCCCCACCCGAGACAGCGGGAAGAGACTAAGATGAGTAGATCGAACTAATATCTGGACTCATTATTCTCAAAACTCGGACTGACTTCACCGCAAATCGCACCGAACGAATTCCCGAACTCGATGGCTTGAGAGGTTTGGCCATCTTGCTGGTCGTGATTTGCCACTACGTTGCCAACGCGGATCACGTAAGTTTTGGATATTGGACGCGCCATTTTCTGAGCGGCCTAACGGTCGGATGGAGTGGGGTGGACCTCTTCTTCGTGCTCTCCGGTTTTTTGATCGGCGGCATTTTGCTCGACAATCGCGAGTCGCCCCGATATTTCCGAACGTTTTATCTGCGTCGGGTATTTCGCATCTTGCCGGTCTACTACCTATGGATTCTGCTCTACATCTTGATCACCATCATCGGAGTCTACGGAGTGCCCGGCTTGTTCCCGGTCAGCCGGCAAGACCTCACGGCGGTTCCGATTTACGTTTTGTTCCTGCAAAACCTCATCTACTCGCCGTCGCCGTTTCGATGGAAATGGTTCGTGGTGACGTGGTCCCTGGCTGTCGAGGAGCAGTTTTACTTGCTGGCGCCGATTGCGATCCGGATGATCTCGGTTCGACGCTTGACGCTGTTGTTGTTCACGATCGTATTCGCAGCGCCGTTTCTGCGACTCGGAATCTACACCTGTTTTCCAAGTCATTCGTACCTTACGGGGTTCGCCATGCCTTGCCGTGCGGACGCGCTCTCACTCGGGATGCTCGCCGCCATCGGTTGGCGACGAGAAGGATTTCAGCAAATGCTTGAGAGGCGCCGCACCGCCTTATGGGGCATTTTCGCTTTCGCGTTTCTGGTTGTCGCCGTGCTCTCCCCGACGTTGGTCAGGCCCGCGGGCGTCATAACGTACACCGTTGGCTACAGTGCGCTGGCGTTCTTCTACACATGCGTCCTGGTAGCAGCTATTTCTCAGAAACAAAGTTTTGTTGCGCGGTTACTGCGGCTCAAGTGGTTGGGGTATCTGGGCGGCATTTCCTATTGCGTGTACATCATCCACCTCACCATCAATCAGTTCGCGTTCGTATTGGTGCTGCATTCCCAACCCGAAATTAACGACTTGCGCGGAGTTGGCGTCACGCTTCTGTCTCTGTTCACTACGTGGTTGGTCGCCGCGACCTCGTGGCGCTACCTGGAAGCGCCTTCGATTTCCAAAGGCCACCGGTATGTGTATTGAGAACGTGGGGAGGAAACAGGGCAAAAGCCTGCGGCGAGTAAGCCTAGAATCGAGAGTATTACGCCATTCTGTGGGTTGCCGGTTTTCGAGAGGATTGTTTCATCAGGTAGATGACGCGGCCTTATATCAGCGTTCTCGTGGATACCTACAACCATGAGAGGTTCATCGAAGAAGCACTCGTCAGCGTGCTGGAGCAGGACGTCGCGGACGCGGAGCGCGAAGTCATCGCCGTCGACGACGGTTCGACCGACCGGACGGCGGAGATCGTTGGGAAATTTGCGCCGCGGGTCCGGCTGATTCGCAAAAAGAATGGCGGACAGGCGTCGGCATTCAATGTCGGGATTCCGGAGTGCGCCGGCGAGATCATCGCGTTTTTAGACGGCGACGATTGGTGGGCACCCGGCAAGTTGCGAGCTGTAGCAGACGCACTGGCGTCGGATGATGAAATCGGTCTCGTCGGGCACGGTATCACAGAAGTTTTCGCCGACGGCCGGCGTCATACGGAGTTGCTCCGTGATACGCCGCGGTTTCGCCTCACGTCGCGCGCGGGCGCGGAAGCTCTCCGCCTGAGAAAAAGTTTTCTGGGCACGAGCCGGATGACGTGTCGAGCGCGGATTCTGCGTGAAATCGGGCCGGTGCCGGAGACACTGCGGTTTCAGGCGGACGAGTATCTCTTCACCCTAGCGGGACTTTTTGCGGACGTATTGATTCTGCGCGATGCACTGACGTTTTACCGCTTGCACGATGCGAATTTTTTTCAGTTTACGGATGGCAATGCGGAGTCGATTCGGCGCAAAGGGCGAGTCCTGGAAACACTCGCCGAGGCGTTACGGGCCGAGCTAAGGCGCAAGAGCGTCGATCGGGACATTACTGAGATTGTTGTTGGCTGGGTGCAAAACGAAGCCGATCGAGAATTGTTACTCGCGGATGGTGGAATGCCATGGAAGACGGTTCGCACGGAACTAAATACATTTCGCGTGACGCATCCGAATGCATCGACAGCGCACTGGATCTTCAAGTGCGCGGCGCTACTGCCGGCATGCGTACTTCCACCGAGGATGTATTACTCATGGATACGACAGTTCGCCACGAATTCGCTGTATCGGAAGTCGCGGGAGAAGTGGCTGCCGTTCCTTCAGCCGGGGCACGTCGATCGCTATCGAGGACAGGGCACTTGACGCCTGCGGTTGAACCTTCGACAAAACGGACGCTGGACATCTTAATGGCCGCGGGGGTGCCGAAAAGGCGCGAGGGCGGAGTGGCGACCATTGTTTACAACCTTGGGCGCGAGATGGAGAACCGCGGGCATCGTGTCACGTATGTTTTCCTGGACGACCTCGTACCGCCGAATTCGGTTTCACCACGGTTCAGCGAGCTGATTTTTTCGTCGCGGCTCGCGAAGTACAT
>DATAMU010000785.1:0-1641 GCA_036266605.1 Candidatus Acidiferrum sp.
GCCTCGCCCCGAAATCGATCCCGCATCCGTCGGAAAATAAAGCGAAATGCTCCCCGGCGTATGCCCCGGCGTATGCATCACATTCGCCGCCATCCCACCCCACCGCAACACATCGCCTTCCTTCAACAACTGATCTATCTCACCCGTCTCCGGCCGCTCCACGCCGAGAAACGCCGCCTGCTCATCCATAATCTGATAGAGCGCCAAATCTTCGCGGTGCATCATCACCGGCGCGCCTGTAGCTCGCCGCAACTTCGTCAGCCCGCCAACGTGATCGATGTGCGCATGAGTGCTAACAATCGCTTTCGGCCTCATCTTGTACCGCGTCAGCAACTCCAAAATCCGTTCCGTCTCGTCTCCCGGATCAATAATGAGCGCTTCCCCACTCTCCAGATCGCCCAGAATCGTGCAGTTACACTGCAACATTCCCACCGGAATCGTGATGTGCACGAACCGCTTGTCTCTAGCGCCCAACGCCGCGCCCTTCTTCGAATCCGCCATGCCACGCAGTATACCAGCGCGTTATCGGCCTCCCTGTAGCCGCCATCGCCTTCCAGATCGCGGGGTTTAAATGCCAAACCGCCCAGCCAAAATGTTCGCCACCACTTTGCTAAACTAAGAGAGCTCCAGACAAACCGCGACAAATCAAATGGAAGCCACCAGCACACATTCCGCAATTGAAACCGCTCTCGCCGCCCATCACAAATCCGCCGGCGCAAACCTCGGCGTTTGGTTCGGCTGCACTCTCCCCAACGACTTCGGAGACTGGCAACACGAATACGAAACCGCAAAAAACACCGTCGCCCTCATCGACAAAAACTACCTCGCCTACTTCTCCTTCACCGGCCCCGACCGCGCCCGCTACCTCAACGCCATCCTCACCAACAACATCAAAGACCTCCAGCCCGGCCAAGCCAATATCTCGCTGCTGCTAAACCCCCAAGGCCGCATCCTCGCCGAAATCGAAGCCCAATCGCAGCCCGACCGCCTTTTCTGCATCTCTCACGCGATGATCCGGACGCAACTCGCCGAATCCCTCGAAAAATTCATCATCATGGACGACGCAACTCTCACCGACGAGACCGATCTCTATGGCACACTCTCGCTCCAAGGCCCAAAAGCCGCCCAACTCCTCCACGATCTCGACACAAAAATAAATCTCGACTCAATCCCCGATTTCAATTTCATCGACACGTCGCTCGACTCAATCCCCGCTACAATCACAAAACACTCCTTCGCCAAGGCACCGACCGCAGACATCCGCGTCGAGCGCCAACATCTCGCGCAACTCTGGAATTTCCTCTCGGAAAAAGTGAAAGCCGCAGCCGGCGGCCCCGTCGGCTACGCCGCCCTCAACGCTCTCCGCCTCGAAAATTCCATCCCCTGGTTCGGCTACGACTTCGGCGACAAACAAATCCCCCACGAAGCCGGCCTCGAAAACTCCCACATCAGCTACGTCAAAGGCTGCTACACCGGTCAGGAAATCGTCGAACGCGTCCGCTCCCGCGGGCAAGTCAACCGCCGCCGCGTGTCCCTGCGCTTCTCCTTGCAGAATCAAAACGCTCATCAGCCCACCGCAGGCACAGCGCTCCTCGCCGAAACGAAAGAAGTCGGCGCAATCACCAGCGCCTCGCCGCTGCC
>DATAMU010000786.1:0-2102 GCA_036266605.1 Candidatus Acidiferrum sp.
CGACATGCCGACCAGTGCAATCCGCAACGCGGGTGATGTTTGGCTCGCCATATAATTTTCCGCCCCTACGATAACACGCACCGCGCAAAATCCCCGACTGCGCGCCGCTTCGATCATGTAGGGGTGCAAGACTCTGCGCGACACGTCCGTACGCTCGATGAGTCTTGAGCGGTAGCGCCGGCATCTTGCCGGCGGTTTTGCGATCCGTCACTGCGATTGTTCCGTTCGGCTGGATGTCGGCAGCGCATTCCGCCCGGCCGTCCCAAAATCCCATGAAACATTTTGCTCCCCTAAACGTCTTATGGTAAGAGAACGGCATGGCTGACAAAAAAGACGATCTGCTGCAAGGCACCCTCGACCTCCTGATCCTCAAGTCGCTCGCCCGCGGGCCGATGCACGGCTACGGCGTCGCCGAGTGGATTCACGAAAGCTCGCAGGACGTGCTGCGGGTAGAAGAAGGCGCGTTGTATCCAGCTTTGCATCGATTGGAGTTACGCGGCCTACTCTCGGCAGAGTGGGGAGTCTCCGACAACAATCGACGCGCGAAGTTTTACGCGCTGACCGCCACAGGCAAGAAGCAGCTCATGCAAGAAACGGAATATTGGCGCCGCATGTCTGGCGCAATAGCGCGAGTTTTGCAGACGGCGTGAGCGTCAGGCGACTTTTGCAAATCGAATAGTCACGCTCCGCGAAAACGCACGGCGGAGAGGGAGGAGGCGCATGGCGAACGGATGGCTCGGCAAAATCTGGGAGCGCGTTCGCGCCACCTCGCACCCCGATGCGATCAATCGCGATCTCGACGACGAACTTGCCTTCCATCTCGCGCAGCGCGCCGACAAAAATCGCGCCGCTGGCATGGACGCGGACGAAGCCCGTTACGCCGCGAACCGCCAACTCGGCAACATGACAAATCTAAAAGAGCGCACGCGCGAAGTTCGCATTCTCACGTCGCTCGAATCACTCTGGCGCGATTTCACCTACGCTCTGCGCGCGCTGCGCAAAAAGCCCGGATTCACCGCAGTTGCCATCGCCACGCTCGCGCTCGGCATCGGCTCGTCCACTGCGATTTTCAGCGTTATCGAAAACGTTTTGATCGAGCCGTTTCCCTATCCCGGCGCCGACCGCTTCATGACCGTCGAAATTCACGACGCGAACAACGTCGATGCCGCCGGCCGCGCCGAATATTCCTCCCCCGAATTTCTAGACTACATCGAAAAGAATCACGTGTTCGATCTCGCGATCGCCGATGCCAGTGAAGATGTCCTCTATCAAGTCGGCGGCGGAATGGAGCGTCTGCACGGGATTCTCTGCACGCCGAATACGTTTGAATTTTTCGGCCTGCCCGCGCTTTACGGCCGCGTGATGGAGCCCGCCGACTACGAGCCCAGCGCGCCGCCGACGTTCGTCCTCGGCTACAAGGCTTGGAAGTCGCATTTCGGTGGTGATCCGTCGATCATCGGCGAAACATTTATTCTCAACGGCACCGCACGCACGCTCATCGGCATCATGCCGCGGCGATTTGGCTGGGGCAGCGGCGACGTGTTTCTTCCCGTCAAGCCGACGCGCGCGGAACAAGCCTATGTCGCAGGAGAATTTCCGCCGGTCTGGTATCTGATGGGCCATCTGAAGCCCGGCGTCAGCGTCGCGCAGGCACAAGCCGACCTCACCGTCATCGCCCATCAGCTCGCGAAAATTTATCCGAAGAGCTATCCGCCGCGCTTCGTTGTGAAAATTGTTTCCGCCACCGACATGGTCGTCGGCAATTTCCGCACGACGCTCACGCTGACGCTTGGCGCGGTCGCGCTGCTTCTGCTGATCAGTTGCGCCAATCTCGCGAATCTCATGCTCGCACGCGCGACCACGCGCGAAAAAGAGTTCGCCGTCCGCGCTGCTCTCGGCGCCGGCCGCTGGCGTCTTATCCGACAGCTTCTGGTCGAGAGTTTGATTCTTTCCGTCTGCGGCGGGGCAATCGGCGTCGGCTTCGCCGCGCTCGGACTCAACTCGATCGTGGCGCTGATTCCGCCGATCACGATTCCCGCTGAAACGGAAATCTCGCTGAATCTTCCGGTCCTTGCGTTTGCGCTTGCAGTCGCGATGCTCAC
>DATAMU010000787.1:0-3748 GCA_036266605.1 Candidatus Acidiferrum sp.
ATCGCTGACGATTTCAAGAGCGCGATCCTTCATAGCGTAAGGGCTCCAGATTACGGGAAGAGGCGGCTGATTTCTTATCGCGCTCCAGCCGGGATGGCAACCGAAATCGATGTCAACTGCTGCGCGTGCTTTGCGACAGCGTCCGCAGGCACGCCGATGCCGGGGATCCACGCACCATCAAGAGCAGCAAGCTGAATCGCGAAATTGCCGATCGTCGTACTCTCCGAGGAGCCAAGAATGACGTTGAGCCCCGACTTCTCTCGAGTCAAGCGATTCAGCAATTGATTCTTGTTACCGCCACCCACGATGAATACACGGCGCAGTTTTTTCATAGCGGTCGCTTCGATCGACCGAATGACTTTCGCATAGCGATCCGCCAAGCTGTGAAAGATCACATTTGCAGTCGCGGGAGCATCGATGGAATCCGCAACCAGTGGTCGGCCGCCGCCGGCCGTCAATTGTGCGTTGATCTTCTCGATCGCGCTTCCGGGCACCATCAGTTCTGGCGCGTCGACGTCGATCAGGTGGCTCGGAGCTAGTTGCGACTCGCAGGCCGCGAGCAAATCCTCCACTTTCCAGATCACTCCGTTGGCTTCCCACTCATCCATACACTGCCTCAACAGCCACATGCCGTTCACATTTTTCAGGAAGCAAATCTTGCCGCCGATACCTCCGAGATTAGTAAAATTTTGAGTGCGCGCTTCGTCGGTGACACACGGCGCGTCGAGCACGGTGCCGACAAGCGACCACGTGCCGGAACTGATGAACGCCCAATCATCTCCTGTCGCCGGAATGGCTGCGATCGCTGCGGCGGTATCGTGGCATGCCGGAACGATGATTTTGGTGTCTTGTAGCGCAGAGAGCTCTGACAGATCACCGCGCAGATTCCCGACGGTCGTGCCGCTTGCCACAATGCGCGGGGCCGCGGTGAGATTCAGTCCGACTGCGTCGAATACTTCTTTACTCCAACGATGAACTCCAACCGCGACCATTCCCGAGTGCGTCGCATTTGTGTATTCCGCGACGGCAACGCCCGACAACCGGTAAGTGACGTATTCGGGAAGATTCACCCACGGGGTGGTAACATCTTTTCGCGCGAGCTTGTCGGCATAAAGCTGATAAATCGTATTGATTCGCAGAATCTGCGTGCCCGTCAGCTCATAAAGCCGCGACGGCGGAATCAGCGTGTGGACTTCCTTCTCCGAACGCTCGGTGCGCACATCGCGATAGCAAAACGGCGCCGACTCGGGCAGCCCGCTCTCGTGCATCCGCACGTAGTCAACGGCCCATCCATCGACGCCGATCGACGCAATGCCTTCGGGCGCACGCGCTGCGCACGCACGAATTCCAGCCTGCACACCTTCCCAGATTTCTTCGATGTTCCAGTGAAGGCCGCGATCGGATGAAACAGGGGCGTTCGAAAAACGATGGACTACGCTGACAACGGGCTCGTCGCGCTCAAATCGCAGCAGCGATACGCGGCAACTCTGCGCGCCCAAATCGACCGCGATCAGCGCCTTTCGCTTCAACTTTGGCTCCATAACCATAGGGCCCTCGGGGATGTTACGTGTGTCCGTGGGCCAAAGACTAGCGCAGAAACGCCTCGGTCAGACCGCCATCGACCGGAATCAGGTGTCCAGAGGTGCAACGTGACTGCGGGCCAGCTAGAAATAGGATTGCTGCGGCGCAATCGGCTGGTTCGATGGGTTGATGCGTAAGCGTGCGGCGCGCGTAAAATTCCGCGAGCGTCGTGCGCAACGCATCGTCGGAGGCTTTTTCGTCGAAATCGATCTTGTACTTCTTGAGCGAGGCGATCACGCGATCACGCGGAAACATCGTCGAGCCTTTTACCACGGTCGCCGGGCTGATGCCGTTGACGCGAACTTTTGGCGCGAGCGAGATCGCGAATTCGCGGACGAGGTGATTTACGGCGGCTTTGCTCACGTCGTAGGCCTCGCTGCCGTGTTTGGGAACGATTGCGTTTGCCGAGCTGACCAGCACTACACTGGCATTGAGATCTTGCGCTTTCAGCACCGCGGCAGCTTCCTGCATCAACCGGTGATTCGCAGTCACGTTAATGTCGAGCGTGACGCCCCACTGCTCGTCCGTAATTTTGCCGTCGGCCGAAGATGGAAAAATCGCGGCAGTGTTGATAACGACGTCGAGGCCACCGTACGCCGCGATCGCTTCACGCAGACCCTTTCGGATGGACTCGCGGTCGCGAATGTCGATCGCAACCGCAGCAGCCGACTCTTTGCCGGCGATCTTGCGCGCTTCTTCCGCTACCGCTTTCGCTGATTCGAGATCCTTGTCGGCGACGACTACGTGCGCGCCCCGCTGAACCGCAAGCAGGACTGTTTCGCGTCCAATTCCGTTTGCGCCGCCCACAACCAGGCAGACTTGGCGGCTCAGTTCTTTTTCTGGCGGCTGACGACGAATCTTCGCCTCTTCGAGAGCCCAATACTCAATGCGGAATGCTTCCGAGGGCGGAAGCGCCACGTAGTTCGAATGCACTTCAAACGCTTCCGTCTTCGCCGCAGGTCCCGCCTGGGGCAGCACGCTCGGCTTCGCCGAGCCGTTCGCGGACGCACCCAGCGCCGTCGCGCCCTCCATCACGTGCACAGCGTTCGTGTAAAATTCTCCCGTGATTCGCGCCTCGGTTTTGTTCTTGCCAAAACTGAACATGCCGACACCGGGAACGAGCACGACGGTGGGATTTGCGTCGCGAATCTTCGGTGAATCCGCAACGGCAAACGATGAGTAATATTTTTCGTAATCGCGCCGATATTGCTCCAGCGCCGAATCAAGCTGAACCCGGAAGCCCTCGACGCCACCCGTTCCATCCCACCGCACAAACAGCGGACGAATCTTCGTTCGAATGAAATGATCCGGGCAACTCGTACCAAGCCGTGCCAACGTCTCGGCATCCTTCGAATTCACGAAACGCAAAACTTCCGGCAGGTCGTTGAAATTGCCGATCAATCGCTGCGTGGTCGAAACACGCCCCCGAATCGTCGGAAATAGATCGAGCGCGACCTCACGATGGTTCGCTAGCGTTTTAGATTTCGCCCCACCAAAGATTTGATCACCTAATTTCTCAACGTGCCCCACGACAAACTGCCCCAGCTGGTCGATGATCGTCACCGTGTTCAAGTAGCATTCGCGTTGCGTCGCGCCCCACGTAAACAATCCATGCCCGCCAAGCACCACACCGTCGCAACCTGGAGTCTGCGTCACCGCATCGCGTAGCATCATGGCAAGTTCGAACCCAGGCCTCTGCCACGGTAACCAAACCAACTTGTGCCCGTACGTGCGATTGAACTCTTCCATCTTCTCCGCGCCGTTCGCCGCCGCGGCCAGCGCGATACCCCAGTCCGGATGCAAATGGTCGATGTGCTCGAACGGCAAAAACCCGTGCAACGGAGTATCGATCGACGCGGCAACACCGTTGTTGCCGAATGCGCAGATCGGATAAAACTCCACCATCTCGTCTTCGAACTGCACTCCACGATATCGCCCAGTGAGCAAATTCAGCTTGTCCATGTACAACGTCGCAAACCCTTTGCGCTGAATGCTGCCAATATCGCCGCCGCTGCCCTTGATCCAAAGCACGCTTTTGTTCGAACGATCGATCGGATCCATCTCAGAGAGTTTCGAACTCGTATTGCCGCCGCCAAAATTGGTGATACGGAGATCGGAGCCCAGCAAATTCGAACGATAACGCAACAATTCCGCCGCATCGAGCTTG
>DATAMU010000788.1:0-3738 GCA_036266605.1 Candidatus Acidiferrum sp.
CGAGCCGTGAAAATTGTTCGAGCCGGATTGCGTGGCGATGATGACTTGTCCGCCGGGATGCTTGCCGAACTCGGCGCTGTAGTTGTCGCGTTGGACGTTGAATTCGCGAACGGCATCGACGCCGAGGAGTTGGCCGCTGGCTCCGCCCGGAGTCATGTTGTTTTCGGCCGCGCCGGAAAATTCCACTCCGTTGAGGAGAAAGAGATTTTGCTGCGGGCGATTGCCGTTGACGGCGAAATTGCTGGCGGTGGTGGAGTTGGAGATGCCGGTGCCGCCGGTTTTTTGCGATGTGAAGTTGACGATGCCCGGATTGAGAGTGAGGAGGAGGTCGTAGCTGCGGCCGTTGAGGGGAAGATTTTTGATGGCCTGCTCGCCGACCAGGCCGGAAATATCGGTGGTGGAGGTGCTGACGATGGGGGCGTCGGCTACAACGTTAATATTGTCGAGACTCGCGCTTGCGACTTCCAGCCTGAGGTCGACTCTAGCTTCCTGATTGAGGAGGAGTTTGACGGGCCAGGCGGCGTCGTGGAAGTTTGGGTGTGATGCGGTTACGCGGTACTCACCGACGGGTAAGTCGAGGACGAAATACTGTCCCACGCCGTTTGTTGTTGTGGTTCGGGTCGCTCCGGTTTCGCTATTTTTGACATTGACGGCAGCGTTTGGGACCACTGCTCCTGAGGCATCGGTGATGATGCCGGTGATGCTGCCGGAGGTCTGTGCGTGAGACGCGGGAACAGCTAGGGACGACGCAAGAAACACAAAAAATAAGAGGATCGGCAATCGGCGGAGCGCGTGCGATAGCAAGGCAGAGAGAGAGCCAGACATAAATCGAAAAGGCGACTGCGGATTCATCGATCCCCCAGATAGATGAGAAGTGCGGCGCGCCGCTGGGCCACCCCGGTCCGAGCGCGCGATTCCTGGATGAGCCTATTATTCAATACGGTTCATATTGTTATGTCAAACCGGCTTTATGCGAATTAAAACGATGAACGCCGCCTGCGCGACTTCTGATTTCTTGCAACTGATACTGTTCGCGTGGTTTACAAATTAGCGGCCCCACGCGAGGGGCAAAACGGGCGCTCGAAGCATCTATGATAAAGTGGGGAAAATGAGCGATATCACTAAGACATCGAGAGACGAGGCCGTCCGCTTTCTTGGGCGTTTCGTTTGCCTAGTGCTCGCGCTGTTTTTGCTCTACAACCCATTCTTCACAATTTCTCCTTCTGTGGGTCCCGATGCGGCGATTCAGCGCCACTTAAGTTACCGATCAACGATCGCCGCAAGCGAATTGGGATGCAGCAACCTTCAGCCACATACGGAGGTGTCGGTCGAACCGGTCGTCGTGTTGATCGCGACGCTTTTCGATTCGGGGCGTCCGGCCGAAGTGATAACACCAAGACCGAGCGAGGAGACCGTTGCAGCGTCGGACGGGTTTGCGTCACTGCTCTGGTCGCGGCCTCCTCCCACGCTGTAAATCTCCCTTAGTCAAGAGCTCGTACGGGAATCCGCGAGTAGCGGTCCCGATGTCCAAGCAGGAAAAAAGGTCAACGACGGAATTTTGCGGGTGTGGACGCAAGGGCCGCATGCCGGTCTGGCGTGTCACAGCGCTCAGGGAATCGAAATGACTACGAAGCGACTGGTAGTGGCTGCCGCTGTGGTGATTGTCGCGGCTGTGGTGGTGTGGAAAACGCTGGGGCGCGACGGCACGGATGCCGAGTCGCCGAACCGCATGGAAGCGGGGAGCACCGTGACGGCGGCGGTCGCGCGAGTGCAGCGAAGCAGTCTTGGGAACACGCTGCGAATCGCCGGCGAGTTCAAGCCGTTTCAAGACGTCGATATTCACGCGAAGGTCGCGGGGTACATCCGTTCAATCAACGTCGATGTAGGCGATCACGTCAAGCAGGGGCAGACCATCGCCGTGCTCGAAGTGCCGGAACTGGCGGCTCAACTTTCGGGCGCCGACGCCGGAACACGAAGCGCGCAAGATCAGATTCGCAAGGCGCAAGGAGATCTGCAGAGGGCGCAGTCGACACAGTCGGCGGCCCATTCGGCCTATGTGCGCTTGAAGCAAGCCGCGGATTCGCGCGCAGGACTCGTAGCCCAGCAGGAAGTGGACGACTCTCAAGCGAAAGATCTTGAGAGCGCCGCCCAAGTGGCGAGCGCCGAAGCAGAACTTTCGGCTGCGAAACAACAACTCGACGTAGCGCAAGCGACCCAGAAGCAATACGCGGCGCTTTCGGGTTATACGCGCATCACTGCGCCGTTCGCCGGCGTCATCACGAATCGCTACGCCGACACCGGAGCGCTGATCGCGGCGGGAACTTCGAGCAGCACGCAGGCAATTCCGGTCGTGCGGCTCGCGGAAATTTCGACGCTGCGGCTGGTCCTGCCGGTGCCCGAATCGATGGCGGCGCAAATCCGGCTCGGCGAAGCGGTAAAGGTCCATGTGCAAGCGCTCGACGAAGACATCGAAGGCAAAGTTTCGCGGTTCGCGGATTCGCTGGACATGCAGACGCGAACGATGGAAACGGAAATCGATGTCCCCAATCGCAGCGGGAAGCTGATTCCTGGGATGTACACGGAGACGGAGTTGTCTCTGCGAGAAAAGAAAAACGTGCTGACGATTCCGCTGGAAGGCGTAACGCGAAACGGCGAAGTATCGACAGTGCTGCTGGTCACTCCGCAGGGCGTTGTGGAGGAACGCCGCATTCAGCTCGGGATGGAAGATTCGGCGCGCGCCGAGGTTTTGTCGGGACTCTCGGAAGGCGACATGGTCATCGTCGGAAATCGCAGCTCGTTCCGAAGCGGCGAGAAAGTCCAGCCGAAAGAAGTGCAGGCGGGGCCGGAGAAGGCCGAGGGAAAAAGCTAATGTCCGGCTTCTCGATAAAATATCCATTTTTCATCATCGTGTCATGCCTGGTGATCGCGATTGTGGGCACGGTGACGCTGGTACGCATGCCGGTGGATCTGTTTCCGCCGATCAACATTCCGGTCGTCGTGGTCGCGACGTTTTATTCCGGCATGCCGCCGCAACAGATTGAAACCAATATCACCAATCCGTTCGAACGATTTTTCACGCTGGCGAGTGGCGTCGATCATATCGAGTCGCGATCGCTGCCGGGCGTGAGTCTGATCAAAATCTATTTTCAGCCTGGGACGAATGCCGACGCGGACCTAAGCACCGTGTCGAATCTGGCGATGGCCGATCTTCGCCGATTGCCGCCGGGGACCCTGCCTCCGGTCGTGTTGAAGTTCGATGCGTCGAGTTTGCCGGTGTGTCTGATCACATTAAAAGGTGAAGGGCTCAACGAAGTTCAGCTGCATGACATCGGGCAGTACACGGTCAGAAACCAGATTGCCAACGTGCCCGGCGCATCGGTGCCGCAGCCCTTCGGCGGTCTCTACCGGCAGATCATGGTTTACGTCGATCCGCTCAAGCTCGAGGCTCATCAGCTCAGCCCGATGGATGTGGTGCGCCAGGTCAACGAGAGCAACCTCATTCTTCCCGCCGGCGACGTGAAGATCGGGCCGTTTGACTACAACTTGTTTTCGAACAGTCAGGCTCCGACGGCCAGCGCCATCAACAGCATGCCGCTAAAGGCCGTCGGCCAGTCTTCCGTGCTTGTCGGAGACGTCGGCAAAGCGGTGGATGCGAATGCGATTCAGACCAACATCGTGCGCGTTGATGGCCAGCCGTCGGTGTACCTGCCGATCTTGAAGCAAGGCGGCGATACCAAC
>DATAMU010000789.1:0-3762 GCA_036266605.1 Candidatus Acidiferrum sp.
CCCAGCTTTGTCGGCGCGACCAATTGGTATTCCCCTTCCTACGACCCTGACCACAACCGCCTGTATTTCCTTGCGCTCGAAGACTGCGGCACGTTTTTTCTAAAGCCCGAAGAATTCGGCGAAGGCCGCACCTACTACGCGACGGGTGTCCGCCGCAGCCGCACCGTTAAAACCTTGCGAAAGTTGCTCGCGTACGATCTCGCCACCAACAAATTTGTCTGGGAGTACCCGCTCGTCGGCGAGAAAGATTCCAGCGCCGGAACGTTGGCAACCGCCACCGGACTCGTTTTCTTCGGCGACACTTCGCAAGCGCTCGAGGCAGTGGACACCACGAGTGGCAAACCACTCTGGTACTTCACCATGGGCCAGACGATTCACGCTTCGCCAATGAGTTATTCGATTCTCGGCAAGCAGTACGTCGCAATCGCCGCCGGAAACGACGTTTTTAGTTTTGCTTTGCCCTGATCCAGTCGTTTTGAGACCGGAAAAGTTTTTGGAATTACGTTTGGCGACAAATCTGAAAAAGGAGAATCACACATGCTTTCGAACTTATTCACCCGCAGGGCGTTTGCCGGACGCTTCGCCTCGCTCGTTTCGGGACTCGGCCTCGCAGCAACCGCTAGCTCCGCCGCAGAGCCCGCAGCCGAGCCCAAAAAGGAGAGTGGTGGCGTCGTCAAAAAGATGGATTTTGACGGCAAGCCAGCCGGCAGTGGCTTCATCACGCCGTTGATCACCTTCAACGACGTGATCTACATCGCAGGAATCGGCGCGCACTCGCACGACCAGAGCGAGTTTCCGATGGACATCGACACGCACACTAAGAAAGTGATGGAGCAGGTCAAGCACGTCATCGAAGTCGCGGGCGGCACGATGGACAGCATTCTCCAGCTCACCGTGTTCCTCACCAAGATCGAGGACTACGACGGCATGAACAAAGTGTTCAAGACGTATTTCCCGAACAGCGGCCCAGCGCGCACAACCGTCGCTGTCGCGGCCCTTCCGGGCAATTCGCTCGTTGAAATCAATTGCACGGCCGCAATCGTCAAGAAATAAGCATTCGCAAGGGTGAGGCGGACCCGTCCGTCTCACCCTTGTTGCAGTTGAACCGGGAGAAGAAGCGATCGCAACTCATTCGACACGTATGCTGGACCCGTACACGGCATGACGCCCGCATCGTCTAGCCGCGTTCGCTGGCTGCTCATCGGCTGGCTCTTCGTGTTGAGCGCAGTCGCGTTCCTCGATCGCGTCAATCTCTCGATCGCGGGCGGCGCGTTGTCGTCCGAATACCACCTCACGAATGTTCAATTCGGATTTCTCTCGACGGCTCTGCTGATCGGCTACACGCTGTTTCAAACTCCGGCGGGATGGCTCGCCGACCGATTCGGGCCGCGCCGAGTGCTGACGCTCTCGGTTCTTTGGTGGGGCGTCTTCACCGCGTTGACTGCCGCGATCCCGACCTCAATCGTTTCGCCATTCGCTGCTTTGATCGGTGTTCGGTTACTACTCGGCGTCGGCGAAGCGATCATGTATCCCGCTTCCAATCAATTCGTCTCGCGCTGGATTCCGTCACAGGAACGCGGCGTCGCCAACGGCTGGATATTCGCCGGAGTCGGAGTCGGCTCGGGTGTCTCGCCTTTCATCGTCATCTACACGATGTCGCACCATGGCTGGCGTTTTTCGTTTTGGATTTGCGCACTGATCGGCTGCGCCGCTGGGCTCGTCTGGTATCTCGCCGCGCGCGACAAACCGGAGCAACATCCGAGTGTTTCGGCCTCCGAACTGGCAACGATCAACGCCGGACTTACGCTCGGCTCTCAAGCAACGAAGGCCACTGCGCGGCAATCACCGCCTTGGGGCACGATCCTCTCCAACATCAACATCTGGCTCGTAACGCTCAGTTACTTTTGCTACGGCTACGTCGCGTGGATTTTCTTCGCATGGTTCTATCGCTACCTCAGCGAAGTGCGAGGCCTCAATCTCAAAGCCAGCGCGTTCTACGGAACGCTTCCCTTCATCGCAATGGCCATCGCTTGCCCGCTTGGCGGTTGGGTGTGCGACGTCGCGACTCGCCGCGTCGGTCGTCGCTTCGGCCGCTGCGTCATCGCCGGCATCGCTGTCGCGCTCGCCGGCGTCTTTCTTGCGTTCGGTTCGAAAGTGGACAATGCGCGCCTCGCCAGTGTCGTTCTCGCAGGCGGAGCCGGCGCACTCTACTTCTCACAAAGTTCGTTCTGGGCCGTAAGCGCCGACATTGGCGGACTTTTCTCCGGCTCGGTCTCGGGTTTCATGAACATGGGCGCTCAAGCCGGTGGCGCGCTTACTGCCTCGCTCACTCCCTGGATTGCTGCCCGTTACGGCTGGACTGCGTCTTTTATGGTAGCGGCCGCACTCTGCGGACTAGGCGCCATTGGATGGTTTCTCGTGAATCCGGATTCGAAGAAAATTGCCGCGGCATCATCTGGGGCATCCGCATGAAACTAAGACTCACATCAATGTTGTTCGCTGCTGTGCTCTTGTGCGCACATCCAGCGCAGTCACAATCGAAGGATGATGTCGCGACAATCCATGTCGACACGACTCCGGGACACGAGCTCAATTCCTTCGACCCCGATGTCGCTCTAGGGAGCTCGCTGGATGCGCTGTCGCATTCGAGCATCGACAAAGTACATTCGCCCCACATCGTCCAGGAGTCGCTGGGCGCAGGCTGGGGCCCCATCAGCTATCGCAACAACACCGAACTCCGCATGGCTGCCTGGCACTGGACCGAAAATGGAAATTGGAGCGACGACGCCGGCAAGCGCGGCTACTTCACCGGCAGCACGGAGCTCAAAGACCCGATCCGCTACATTCTTCCCTACGCTCTTCCTCACCGCGGATTTTCGACGAGCGGTGATCGTCCAATCACCGGGCCGAATCTCACCTATTGGAAAAGCAATCCGTATCTTACGTCAAAATTCACCGGCGAAAGCGACGCGCTTCACCCGCAGTGGGTGGTCATCGACCTGAAATCGCAAAAATCCGTCAACGCCATTCGAATCGCTTGGGCCGCGCCGTTCGCCACGACCTACCGTGTCGAGTATTGGGTGGGCAAAGATCCCCTCGAGTTCGACAAGGGCCCCGAAGGCGAATGGAAAATATTCGAATCCGGCTCGCAAAAAAACGCGACCGGCGGAACAGCGACCCTAAAACTCGGCAGCGCACCCGTCACCGCTCAATATTTTCGAATCTGGATGACCGCATCTTCGAACACTTGCGACGAGCACGGCGATGGAGACATTCGCAACTGCATCGGCTACGCCATCAAAGAAATCGAACTCGGCACCGTTGACGCCAGCAATGAATTCAAAGGCGCAGCGCAGGACGCCGCCGAGCAACAAAAATTCACCTATTGCTCATCCTCGATCGACCCATGGCACTCCGCCGACGATGTGAACTCCAGCGGCATGGGCCAGCACAGCGGCTTCGATCTCTTCTACACCAGCGGTATCACCAACGGTCTCCCCGCACGAATCCCCGTCACGATGCTTTACGGCACTCCCGACGATGCGGCCGCACAAATTGCCTACATCGAAAAACGCGGCTACCCCATCGCGGGCATCGAACTCGGCGAAGAACCCGACGGCAAACACGCACTGCCTGAAGACTACGCCGCCCTTTACATCCAATGGGCGGTCGCGATTCACAAAGTCGATCCAAAATTAAAGCTCGGCGGCCCCATCTTCGAAGGCGTCAACGAAGACATCACCGTCTGGCCCGACGACCAAG
>DATAMU010000790.1:0-1998 GCA_036266605.1 Candidatus Acidiferrum sp.
AAACCAGTCTCGGCAGGGTATTTTGAGGTCTTCAAGATTCCGTTGGTGCGCGGGCGATTGTTTACCGATCGTGATAGCGGGGGCGCGCCAGGGGTCGTATTGATCAGCGAAGGATTGGCTAAGCAGTTTTGGCCGAATAGCGATCCGGTCGGGCAACGTATCACGATCGGAAAAGGTGTTGGTCCCGAATTCGAAGAGCCAGCGCGAGAAATTATCGGCATCGTTGGCGACACGCGCGACGCGGGCCTCGACAACAAACCCAATCCAACGATGTATGTTCCCGTCAGTCAGTTGAAGGACGGCGTCACGAAGCTGAATAACGGATTTATCCCGGCGTCCTGGGTGGTTCGGACCAGTGTGGAGCCTTTTTCACTGAGCAAGGAGATTCAAGAGGAACTGCGAACGGCAAGCGGCGGGCTGCCAGCGGCGCACGTTCGTTCGATGCAACAGATACGCGGTGAATCGACGGCGGGGGCCGATTTCAATTTGATGCTGCTGATGATTTTCGCTGGGGTTGCGCTGCTGCTTGCGACGATTGGGATCTATGGACTGATGGCGTATTCGGTGCAACAGCGTACGCAAGAGATCGGCATTCGGATGGCGCTCGGCGCTAGCGCGGGAGATGTGCGCGGGATGGTTGTGAGACAAGGAATGGCGATGGCGCTCGCTGGAGTCGTGATCGGAGTTGCCGGCGCTCTCGGGCTGACGCGGTTCATGGCCAGCCTGCTCTATGGAGTTACGCCGAGGGATCCGGTGGCGATCGTTTCGGTTGCGGTTCTGCTCGTTGGAGTTGCGCTGGCGGCGACCTACATTCCGGCGCGTCGAGCGTCACGAGTGGATGCGGCGGTTTCGCTGCGATACGAGTAAGAATTGTTCTGATCCAGTAAGGCGATGCGTTGAAACGGGGGGAGTTCGCTGGTAGAGCGTGCCCTGAGAAGGCGGGTAGCCGGTTCGATTTTGGCACCCGGCACGACTTCGGACTGACCAAGCAAAAAGGCGAGATATGCGGTTACCATGGGTTGTGGATCTTTCCGTGAATCCGCCGGTTTTGCCGATGCTGGCTAAGCGTGTGGGGGCTTTGCCTGAGGGCGAGGATTGGATTTTTGAGCCGAAGTGGGATGGGTTTCGGGCGCTGGTGTTTCGCGATGGGGACGAGATTTTGATTCAGAGTCGCGATGAGAAGCCGCTGAACCGGTACTTCCCTGACCTGATTGAGCCGTTGCGGGCGAGTTTGCCTTCGCGATGTGTGCTTGACGGAGAGATTGTCATCGTTCGGGACGACGGGCTGGATTTTGATGCGCTGCAGTTGCGGCTGCATCCGGCGGCGTCGCGAGTGAAGATGCTGGCGGAGCAAACTCCTTCGTCGTTTGTCGGCTTCGATCTGCTTTGCCTCGGAGATCGGGACCTGCGCGGCGATCCGTTTAAGACGCGGCGGAGTGAGCTGGAATCTTTGATCGCAAAGGCGCCACCGCCCATTCACCTCACACCTGCTACCAACGACCGCAAGACTGCCGCGGATTGGTTTCGGCGCTTCGAAGGGGCTGGGCTGGACGGCGTGATGGCGAAGCTCTCTTCGGGGATCTACGAGCCGAATAAACGCACGATGCTCAAAGTCAAACACGAGCGCGAGTGCGACTGCGTCGTGGCGGGATTTCGCTGGTACAAGAAGGGCGATGGTGCGTTGGTCGGATCGTTGCTGCTCGGGCTCTTTGATGATGCCGGTGCTTTGCAGCACGTTGGCGTTTGCGCAAGCTTTACCGCGGAGAAGCGCCGCGAGTTGGCGGAATTTCTCGAGCCATACCGAAAGAAAGCGCTCGTCGATCATCCTTGGCAGGGCTGGGCCGGCGCTGAAACCCGGAGCAGTGAAGCCGGTCATCGGATGCCGGGCGGGCAGAGCCGCTGGAGCCAGGGCAAGGATTTATCCTGGGAACCGTTGCGGCCGGAACTCGTTGTGGAAGTCGCTTACGAGCACATGCAAGGAAGCCGATTCCGCCACAT
>DATAMU010000791.1:0-5928 GCA_036266605.1 Candidatus Acidiferrum sp.
CGTCGCAAGCCGTCGAAGCCCTGCGCAGGGCCGGCACCTGCGGCTACAAGTCGATCACCGAGATCTCAAAGGCCGCTTCCGCGCCATGAAGAATTGACCGGCTACAGGTCGAGAGCAATCTTTAACGCCGCATCAATTCGCACAATCCTTGATGTGTCTAGATGCCCGATGAAGCCTTGTATCCGTTCCGCCGAGACTGCGCGGACGTGCTCACACATCGCAACTGAGTCGACTTTCAATCCCGCTTCGCCACGCTTAATTTCGACTTGGCTATGGAAAAGCTGATCCTTGTTGTCCCGATTCGTGAGCGGGACAACAATCGCGACCTCCATCGCGTTGTGGATAGCATCGCGACTGACAACAACAACGGGTCGGCGCCCTGCTTGTTCTGATCCGATCGTGGGATCTAAGAAGGCCCAGAATACGTCTCCGCGACGCATCTAAGCGCCGCGCATCTTTCGATCCGCAATGGCTAGCGACTCCCAGTCGCTGTGCGCAAATTCCCGGTCCAGTTGTTTTGAGATCGCCTTGTAGCGCTCGTCGGTCGCCATTCGAGCAAAGTCGGCGTCGATTTGTTGTCTCCGAAGCATTTCTACGTATGCCCCAATGGCGGTCACAAAAAAGTCGTTGATATTCTCGGCGGGGGCAGCGTCTTGCTTCAAAAGGTCCTTCGCTTGATCATATAGAGGTTGAGGCAACCGAACAGTGGTTCGGATGCGTTTCTTGGTGCCGGCCGGCATGTTTGTTCTCCGGTCCTATTTTCGCATGCAAATCGGCATCAATTCAAGCATCGATACTGACGTCACGTGTGATGTCAGAAGTGGTGTTAGGACCGTTGAAGCCTCACTGACCGTTAAGGTAGGTCTCGAGCCAGGTGTAGCCGGTGGGAGCGAGCTTTTTGTACAGGTTTGAGTCGCTGGTGCTTAGTTTTTGCGCCTGCTTCCACTGATCGGGGATGCCGTCGTGCTGCGACTCGACGCAGGGCGTCGCGCTGGTGATCGCCGGCGCCTCGAACTGCCCCTTGAACGTCGTGCCCTCGCCGGAGGCCTGATACTGCGCGATGATGCGCGCGTCCTGCGAATCGCGCGAAGAGATCCACGAACCGTCGCATCCAAGTCGGCGCGAATTCCCTACGGTCGGCAACAGGATGGCGTCCAAATTTTCCGCGGGATCCGCGACGATCGGATACGCCTCGGCTGGCAACGGCGTCGAGCGAAACCACGCGCTCGGCACCGGCGCGACCGTGACGCCATCCTTCGGTTGCTCGCCGCCTTCCCACCCTTGATAAGTCTGATCGATCTGATCGGACGAATTGACCGTATGTGTCGCGCCTCCCGTCGGCCCGCCCGTCTGATTCCCGACGTGACCGATGTTGTTCAGCAAATAAATCGACGGCGGCCCCGGATTGTCGCAAGGATTCGAGCGGGTGCAATTGTTCGACGCGTCCGCGCCGCCCTGGTTCGAGTTGAATAGATACGTGTGCACCTTGATCACGCTCTGGGGGCCATCGACATATTTGTTGCCGATGTAATCGCCCATCAGCCCGCCCCACGCGAGCGATGAAAAGTCCGAAGTGTTCTGCAAATTGTTGTACGAAAGATTATTCACCCAGCGCATCGAGCGAATATTGGTCAGCGGCCAGCGATGCTGATAATTCACCGCCATGTTGTGGTGAAAATCCTGATTGATCGAGCTGAGCGCCGAACCGCTCGTCGCGTCGAGCGCGATGACAACCGGGTGCGTTTTGTTCGGCTCGTAGAGCAGCAGCCATTGCCCCGTGATGTTCTGAATCGTCGAGCCGGAATTCGCCGTCGTGACAAACGGCTTGTTGCCCCACCAGCGCGCGGTGACGTGATCCCAGATGACGTTGTAGACGTTGCCGCTCGCCATCTCGCAGCACACCGTGCCCGTGTCGGGGCCGGTCGGAGTCGCCGCGCTGCCGTCATACGTGATGTAGCGCACGACGACGTCGTGCGTGGAGACGAACAGCGTCGTGCAATCGCCGCTCGGACACTGCGCCGACCCCGCGGACGATAGAACGATGTTGCCGGGCGCCGTTTGCCCCGCGATCGTGATGAAGGGATTGCTGATCTGCAGCCGCGAGAAATTCGTGATGCGTCCGGCGACTCGAAAAACGCATGTGCGCGGCCCGCTCGCCTGGATGCACGCGCGCAGCGAGCCTCCGCCACTGTCGTTCAAATTGGTGACTTCGATCACCGCGCCGCCACGCCCGCCGACGCTCGACGCGCCGCCTCCCTGCGCGCCGGGAAATGCGGCGATATTCTTCGGTTTTTTCGATGGATCGGGAGTCGGATCCGGCGTCGGTGTTGGCGTGGGAGCAGGCGCTGGAGTTGGATTGGGCGCCGCCGTCGTAACTGTCATCGCGGCTTGCCCGACCCAGCCCGAGGCGCCGCTCGCGAACTGAATGTCCCAGAAAATCGTGCCGCTGCTGTTCACCGGACCGGCTTGGACGGTTCCTGTCGCAGCTGTAGGCTGCGTTCCAGCGAGGGTGGTTACGCCGTTCGTGCTGGTTACCGCGTTCCACACATTCGCCTGCTGAAGCGTCGAGATCGCTGCGCCGATCGCGAACGGCAGCGTTGTAGGCGTAGGAGTTGGCGCGGGAGTTGGACTTGGAGGCGTCGTTGGCGCCGTGCATCCGCTGACGTTGATGACCGGCACCGTGCCCGACGAAGAAAACGCCACGCTACATCCAGCCGGCGCAACAACTTCAAACGGAATCGTCACGCTCACCGATCCGTTCGTCGTAACATTCGACGCCGTAGTCGTCGCGGGTGCCGGCGATGTTGCCGATGGAGTTTGCGCGGGGAGCTCCGCGCCACGCAGAATCGCAAAAATCACAAACAAAGCTACCGGCACCATGTGCCGAGTCTTCACTCTCATAATTGGCCCTTTCTATTATCGCTTGTCTTGCAGAGAAATTCCCGCGCGAAGAGGTCGCGCGATTTGCCGGCTGAGGTTTTTAGCGGCGGCGTGCGATGCTACACTGCGAAACGACCCGGCAATTTGCCGGCGTGGGAGACTTTCGTTATGCGTCGCTGCGCAAATCGCGGTGGAAACACATTGCTGAAAATGTTGTCGATCGCGGCAGCGCTGACAATTTGTGGCGCGGATTCATCGCAAGCGCAATCGTCGCAATCCACGGCGCCCGCGCAATCCACACAGCAGCAGGCAGCTCCCGCCGCCGCCCCGCAAGCGCACGAGCCCACCGCCGCCGAACTCAGCAAGAACGCCACCGTCGGCACCGAACTCATGCGCACATTCGGCAGCCAGGAGTACGAATTCCGCTCCGCCGCCGAAGCCATGCCCGAAGACAAATACAGCTTCCGTCCCGTCGTACCCGCGTCCGCGAGCAATGCGCCGACTTCCGTTGGCCCGACGCAGTTGCGATCGTTCGCCGATCAGGTCAAGCACGTCGCGTGCGCCAACTTTGCGTTCGCCGCCGAACTCGATGGCAAAACTCCGCCCGACAATTGCGAAAACGGCGGCTCCGATCCCGCCAAAACGCGCGCGCAACTTTTGACGTATCTGCGAAATTCTTTCGCCGCGATGAACGCATCGCTCAACGCCATCACCAGCAAAAATATGTACGACCCTATTGAGGGCCGCTACGCCGGACCGAACACGCGCCTTGGTCTCGCTGGCACCGCGATCTGGCACGTCGCCGATCACTACGGGCAAATCGTGATGTATCTCCGCCTGAACGGAATCGTGCCACCGGCGAGCCGCCCAACTCCGCCGGAACTTAAAGACTATCCGGCTCACTGATGCGCTCGGTTCCTCCGCGAGCCTCGGCGCCCTCTGCGTCTCTGCGTTAGATTTTTCTTCGATCTCTCGGCCGTTGCTGCCACTGTTAACATCGTAGAGTGCTGAACGCCTCAAACTTCGACCAACCGCGGCTCGCCAACATCCGACTACATCCGATCAAGTCGCTCGATCCCGTTCACGTCACCGAAGCGCGCATCGGCCCCGCGGGTGGACTCGAACTCGATCGCGCCTGGGCGCTCTACACGCCCGACAATCGCTGGGTCAACGGCAAACGCACCTCGGCGATCTTTCCGATCCGCGCGAAATTCACACCCGACCTAAAGTCCGTCACGCTGAGCGTTCCCGGCGACCGCCGCCAAGTTCCGTCACGTGAATTCGCATTCCCCAGTGACAACGAAGGAGCAGCCGAATGGTTCAGCGTTTATTTTGAGCAGCGCATTATCGTGCGCAGCTCGATGAATGGATTTCCCGACGATCCCGAGGCCAACGGTCCGACGATCATCTCGACCGCATCGTTGCAAACGGTCTGCGACTGGTTCGCCGATGCGGCGATCGATCTTGACGAAGCGCGCCGCCGTTTTCGCACCACGCTGGAGATCGACGGGGCCCCGGCGTTCTGGGAGGATCGATTGTTCGGCGCAGCAAACACATACGCGCCGCGCTTTCGTATAGGCGAAGTCGAGTTTGAGGGCAGCAATCCTTGCGCGCGATGCAGCGTGCCCCCGCGCGACTCCTACACCGCCGAAAACAACGTCGGCTTTCAGAAGCGCTTCATGGAATCACGCCGCGAATCGATTCCCGCTTGGGCGACGCTCGAGCGTTTCGATCATTTCTACCGGCTCGCCACGAACACACGTGTCGCGCTGTCGCAAGCGGGCAAAACTCTGCGTGTTGGCGATCCAGTCGTGCTTGTGTAGAGCGACGGATCTCAACTGCTCGCGCCGAAATATTTTCGCGGAGGAAACATTCCGCGGCGAATCAACTCTGCGCCGCAGCGCCGTCGAATTTCGTCGCTCCAATTCACCCAGGTGTTCTCGCTGATGCCCAGAAACTGCCGCGCTTTGTCATACGGCGCAAGGCCCAGGTAATACACGCGCCACAGCGTCGTGCGTGAAGCATTCCGCGGCCCATCGAGCGCCGCTTTGCCCGCCAGCGTAAAATCCGTGACCCACTCCGTCAGCCGCGGCCGAAAGTCCGGCCGCCACGTAAACTTGGTCACCTCTTCCGGCTTCATCGCCGAAATTCCGCGCTTGCTCTCCAGAACTTCCTTCGCTCCCCGATAGACTTCCCAACACACATCGAACGCCATCTCCTCTTTCGTGCTCATGTCGGCCCTCCGCCGTGTCGCAGCCGGTGGGTCGGCGCACACGACGCCACAGCGCCCGAGGCGGCATCCTCGGGCGAAGCAGACGGCACGTCTGTGCGCGAACGAGTTGTGTTTTTGCGGGATCGCGCGAGATCGACAGGGAAAGAACTCTGTTCCGCGCGACGAGAATCTTGGTCTAGGCGCGAATCTTCAGAACAATTTCGCGGCGCTCGCCCCAAAAAACGCAAAATGAGTACGGCACGATCGTTAGCAAGACCGCGTTGCGATCGCAGCAGCCACATCGATCGGCAACGTGCCAGTCGGCAACACGTTGCTCGTCCAATTTCGCGGCGTGCCGACAGCAGCCTTCTTGGCCAACCGATACTCCCAGATCGCGCCGCGCTCTACGTCGCGCACCACCAAATCGCGCCGCACGCGCTTCTCCACTACGTAGCTACCGTATTTCGGCTTGCGCAAATGCCGCAACTGCGCCGAAATGCTCGCCTCGCCGTACTGCGTCAGCTGCGACAGCTCGCGCAGCGTCAGCCACGAGCCACACTCCGTCGCGCTCAGCAAAACATCGCGCAGCACTTCGCGTTGACTCGGTGCGAACGTCCTCATCGCACGCGCCTTCCTGTTTCTCCGCAACCTTTTTCTCCGCATCGACTTATCCTCCTCGCTTCGCCCTTCCAGGCCCCTCTCCCGAGCGCGCTAACCTCACGATCGTTAGCGTCGCCCAGGAAATCCTTCGCTGATCGGCACGCCGTCTTCGTCGTCCTTCGCTTCCAACGACTCGTCCTCCGCCGACGCATCGGGATCTTCGTAGTCGCCCCGAC
>DATAMU010000792.1:0-3284 GCA_036266605.1 Candidatus Acidiferrum sp.
CGCGCTGCAGGCTGGTACTCCAAGCCTGACACATATCGAAGTAAGAGATGATTTCTCCGGCTGAGTGCGGTAAGTCAGCCATCTAGCCATCTCAGACGTTCAACGAAAGCGAAACGAGCCCCGGTGGCGTTGGCGGGACGATCGGCGGCATCTTCGATCGATCCACCGGGCGATACATCGTGTCGCGCTCGACCGGAACGCGGCCCGCCGCACGAATCAATCGTTCGAGTTCGTTGCGTGGCGTGAACTCCGAAGTTTTGGCGCCCGCATCATGGTAGATCTTCTCTTCAACGACGGTGCCGTCGAGATCGTTCGCGCCGAACCGCTGCGCAATCTGCGCGATGCTCGGCGTCATCATGATCCAGTACGCTTTGATGTGATCGAAGTTGTCGAGCATCAGCCGCGATACCGCGATATTCCGCAGATCGAGATAGCCGCTCGTCTTCGGAATGTGCGACAACGCCGTATTGTCCGGATGAAACGCCAGCGGGATAAACGTCACAAACCCATGCGTCTCGTCCTGCAACTCGCGCAGCTTCACGAGGTGATCGATGCGCTCTTCTTCCGTTTCGACGTGTCCGTATAGCATCGTCGCATTCGATTTCAAACCCGCCTGATGCGCCTTGCGCGCGGTGTTGAGCCACATCTGCCCGCTCGTCTTGTGATCGCAAATAATCTTGCGCACGCGCGGATGAAAAATTTCGGCGCCGCCGCCGGGGCAGGAGTCCACACCGGCTTCCTTCATTTTCTGCAAAACTTCTTCCACAGAAATCTTCGCGATGCGCGAAAAGAAATGCACTTCGACCATCGTAAACGCTTTGAGGTGAATCCCCGGGCAACGCTTCTTCAGCCCTCGCACCATTTCCAGATAGTGATCGAACGTCAGATCGGGATGCAGGCCGCCGACGATGTGGAACTCGGTCGCGCCTTCGCGCACACCCTGTTCCGCGCGTTGATAAACCTCTTCAAGCGCATACACATACGCGCCGGGAGCGTTCGGATCGCGGCCAAACGCGCATAGCCGGCAATGCGCCATGCAAACGTTTGTAGGATTGATGTGACGATTGACGTTGAAATACGTGACGTCGCCGTGTCGCTTCTCGCGCACGTGGTTCGCGAGCCAGCCGACCGCAAGCAAATCGGGCGACCGAAACAGCAAAATTCCGTCGTCGCTCGACAGCCGTTCGCCCGCCAAAACTTTGTCGGCGATCGGTTTTAATCGCTGGTCGGTGATTGTCAGTTGTGCCATGTTTCGTTCAGCGTTTTCGTTCAAAACGTCCGAAATCTTCAAACGTGCCAAAGGGCTGTCGCAGCGCCCCAGAACAACAAGAACGACATACTAATATAACCGTTCATGGTAAAAAACGCAGCGTCCAGCTTGCTCAAATCGTCCGCTTTCACCAGCGAATGTTCATAGCCAAGCAGAGCGGCGACGACGGCGATTCCTGCCCAAGCCGGCCACGGAAGCGCAAAACTCCACGCCAGCCATGAGAGTAGTACGACGACTCCGAGATGCATCACGCGCGCGACTATCAGCGCCTTCGCGATCCCGAATCGCTTCGGTACCGAAAACAATCCAGCTTGGCGATCGAAGTCGATGTCCTGGCATGCGTAGAGCACATCGAAGCCGCCGACCCACAACGTGACTGCGGCGCAGAGAATCAACATTCGCCAATCGAGTCCGCCGGTGATGGCAATCCATGCAGCTGCGGGAGAAATTCCCAGTGCGAAGCCGAGAAACAAGTGCGACCAGTTCGTGAATCGCTTCGTGTAGGAGTAGAAGAACAGAATCGCCAGCGCGACGGGCGATAGCTTCAACGCGAGCGGATTGAGTTGCCATGCTGCGACCACGAAAAGCGCAATCGCGACGAGCGTGAAGATCCATGCGAATGAGACTGAAAGCGCTCCGGTCGCAAGTGCGCGCTGCTTGGTGCGTGGATTTTCGGCGTCATAGCGCACATCAGCGATGCGATTGATCGTCATCGCCGCCGAACGCGCTGAAACCATCGCCACGATGATCCACAGAATCTGCCGCAGCGTCGGCAATCCATGTGGTGGCTGATGCGTTGCGCGCGCAGCCAGCAGCGCTCCCGTGAGCGCAAACGGCAGAGCAAAGATCGAGTGCTCAAACTTAATCATCTCGAGCACAGTGCGAATGCGATTCGTCGTCATGAGAAAATAGAATTAACCACAAAGATCGCAGAGTTCACAGAGCTGAAATTCCAGAGCTTCGATTCTCTCTTCTCTGCGCGCTCTGTGTCCTCCGTGGTGAATCTCTTCAAGCCTTGGCTTCCTTCGCTGCGCTCGAGCCCATCCAGCGATACATTTCGTCTTGCGGCAATCCGATTTGTGCCAGCACGCGGCAGACGTATTGCGTCACGAGATCGTCGATCGTTTTCGGCTGGTGATAAAACGATGGAACTGCGGGCATGATTACAGTTCCCGCTTGTTGCGCCCGCAACATATTTTCGAGATGAATCCGATTGAACGGTGTATCGCGGATGCACAGCACCAGCTTGCGCGATTCCTTCAACATCACATCGGCAGCGCGCGCGACGAGGTCATCGCCGATGCCGTTCGCGATCGCAGCAAGCGTTCCCATCGAGCAGGGGATCACGATCATCGCATCGACTTTATAGCTTCCGGACGCGATTGATGCTCCGACATCTCTGTTTGGCAGCACTTCGATTTTTGTCGATGTCTTTCCAAGAATCCGTGCGGGTAGTTGTTTCGCATCGCCGGAAGAAATTCCCAATTCTTCCGCGAAGAGCCGCTGCCCGGTTTCCGTAACCACAAGATGAATCCGCGCAACGCGCGAATCCGCTTCCAACATCGACAGCGTTTTCTGTGCGAGGACGGCGCCGCTGGCTCCGGTCACACCTACGGTTACGATTTGGCCGTGTTCGTTGCGCATTGTTCGGTGATTTATGCGGGTAAATTAAGTTTCTCAGCGGGTATCGGCGATGTCAACCGAGCGCGTCCGAAGCGGCACTCCGCGCATCTCAACCTCGTTGCTCGGCTCGAATAGTTCGGTTATGTCGAGCATTTCAAACGAATTGGTATTTTCAACTTTTGAGTATCAGCTTCGCCCAGCTCTGGGAGACTTCATGAATGGAAATGCGCAACCACTCGAAGTTGCGATGGACTTTCTAAAAAGGATCAACACAGGCGACATCAATGCGCTATGCGAAGCGATGACGGAAAGTCACATTTTTCAGGATGCGCTTGGCAAGAGATTCATGGGCCGCGAAACAATGCGGCAGGGCTGGAGAAATTATTTGAAG
>DATAMU010000793.1:0-8808 GCA_036266605.1 Candidatus Acidiferrum sp.
GGTATTACGAGGGCCATTCAATTCTGCCCACGCCTCATGGCTTTGTCAACGAATCGCCCTATTCGACGCGCAACCTAGATCTCGAAATCCTGCCCAAATCACGCGCGACTCATAACGCTATTCTTCGCCAATCGCGAATCGGCCATCGCTGATCCTCAATCGCAACTTCTACCGCTTCCTCAACCTCAGCGACTCCCAACTCCCATCCGCCGTCCACCCGCCATCCACCGCCAGCGCCTGCCCATTCACAAATCCGCTCTCTTCTGGATTCGCCAAAAACGCAATCGCCTTCGCGATATCATCCGCCGACGCAAATCGCCCCATCGGCACCCTTCCCGTGATATCCGCGTCCGTATAACTCCCGCCCGCCTGATCCGCCACGTCCATCTCCGTCTTCACCCAACCGGGACACACCGCGTTCACACGAACTCCACGCCCGCCCCATTCCGCAGCCAGCGTCCGCGTCAACCCGATCAATCCATGCTTCGAAGCGTTATAAGCCGCTCGATCTGCAACCCCAACCAATCCCGCCACCGACGCCACGTTCACGATGCTGCCCGACCTCTGCGCCAGCATCATCGCGCCAAATGCCTTGCTCAGCAAAAACGGCGCCACCAAGTTGACCTCCAGCACGCGCCGGTACTCCGCCGCCGTCAATTTCTCCGCCGGCGCAATCATGCTGATCCCCGCGTTGTTCACCAATACATCCACGCGTCCCCACCGCGCCCCGACCGCCGCCGCAAACTCCGACACCTTCGCCTCATCCGCGATGTCACCCACCAACTCCATCGCTTCCACGCCACGCCCCGCAACCGCCCGCAGCGTATCCCCGGGCGAACGCAAATCACTCAGCGCAACGTGATAACCCCGCTCCGCAAACACCTCCGCCGTTCGCCGCCCAATCCCTTGCGCCGCTCCCGTAATCACTGCCACCCTGCTGTTCTTCACCATGAAACCGTCCTCGCAACGCCGCGTGTATACCCTTTAGTACTGTACTCCTAATAAGAAACGTGACCGATCCGCTTTCTCGATGCAAACCAGTTGAATCTCAAATTCCCGGTGCTATACTCCGCCCAGAATAGCGAATTACCCCCATGTTTGCCTTTTCCACCCTCATGGCAAACACGCGGACTCGGATCCAACGGGAGGTTTCCATGGATCAGATTGAATCGACGCTAACGGGGCCCGTCCTGTACTTGTTGATCGCCTGGGGAGCTGTCACCGCCATCTTCATTGCTTTGCTGATCTGGCGCAGCCTGCTCACCAGTCACGAAGACGATCAAATCTTCCTGGACTCTGCCAGCGAACATATGGCCAGAGAGCAGCGTGAGCTGGTGGCAAGAATCAGCTCACTCTCGAAGCCGCTTATGGCTACGGGTGTACTCGCTGCACTTCTGCTGGTTGTTGCCGCCGGCATGTGGCTCTATGGAGGTTTGAAGAGCTTCTAGACTTCTGTAGTCGGGCGACAAGGCTGATTTTGTCGCTCGCATACTGTTTGTCTGTCTCGCCACTGTTTCCGCGTCGAGTCGCCTGGACTCTCTCCGTTAAGCGTCAGTGAGGCTGTGCCGCTCCCGGCGAGCTAATTTGCTTCGCCGGCATTTGCTCCGCCACCGATGTGTGATTCAACGTAATAAGCCATTTCCCGTTCCGCTTCTCCATCGCAAATGTCATGTGCCCCTGCGATGCCGCCGGCACTCCGTCCATCGTCGCCGAAAAATCCCACTGAAACGTTGCCCACGCGCAATTTCCATTCACTTTGACCACGGTATTCGCGCGATCCATCCGCACTTGCTGCATCCGCGCATGCTGCTGTTGATACAGCGGCAAATAATTGTTCCAGCCCACCACCGGCGGCAAGTTAGGTGCCTGAACGATCGTCACGTCGTCGCCGTACGTTCCATGCAGCTTGTCCACGTCGCCGACCTGCCACGCTCCTAAATTCGTTGAGATGAGATAGTCGATCTGCTGCTCATCCGACAGCGGAATCGTCGGCCCATTCGTCGTCGCTGTCGGCAGCGGACTGTTATTCTTGTTCTTCTTGTCTTTCTGCTGCGCGTTCGCCGCCGTCGCTCCCGCGATAAACATCGACAAACAAACTCCCAGCGCCACAATACCCCGGCGCGCGCACCAATTCTCAGGGCGCATTCGTTTCTCCATCAGCGACTCCTTATACGCGGAAATCAACATCGCTCGCGCAAGAATAGCACGCTGATTCACGCGTCCAGTTTTTCGATGTGCCCCGATTTCCAGCGGGATGACGAACCGTTAACGCTCCCTGCATCGGCGTTGGAACGCGTCACCGAATTCGGGCGTTTCTCAGCGCATCTCTGCGTCCTCAGCGCCTCTGCGTTATCTTTTTCAGTGCTTTTGCGTCGCGCTGATCAAATTCACAAACAGCCGGTACGCCCCCGGCACGCCTTCCGGCAGCTGCCGGAAAAACGCAATCGCCGTGTAGATGTAAACGCCTTTTCCGTAGTTCGCGTAAACCAGCGATCCATTCTGATCCGGCTCCCCCGGATCATTCATCGCCAGCAGCGCCGTATATTTCGAATCGAACTGCGTCCAGAAATAAAGTCCGCGCTCCTGCACCCAGCCCTTGAAATCTTCCTGCGTAATCTTGTTCGGCCGGTTCAGCAACGGGTCATCCGGCTTCAAAAATTTCACCGGCGAATTCTCATCGGTCACACGCGGCAGCGGACTTCCCGCGGGCGGCGCAATCTTCGCCGGATACGGCGCGTACTGCGCTCGATTCCACGCGAAATCGCGTTCGTATTGCACGACCAGCGTCCCGCCGTTCGAAACATAGTCCAGCAGCCGCTGATTCGCTCCCGCCAACTCGTGCCGCAGTTCATACGCTCGCAATCCAACAACGATCGCGTTGAATCGCGACAAATCTCCAAATGCCAGCGCCGTCGCATCCAGCATCTCCACATGAATGCCCAGCCGTTCCAGCGCCTCCGGCACCGGCTCATTCTCCGCCGTGACGTATCCCACGCGCAGCCCCGCCGGTACATTGATTTCGAACGCATGCACGACGCACTGCGCCGGTTCCGTCCAAAGCTGCGTCGGCAACGTCGGCAGCGGCTCCAGCGAAGTCGAAAATTTCTCATCGCCAAGCGCCGCGTAAGCGACCAGCTTCGTATTCCCCGCCGACAACTTCTGCGGTGGCGTTACCGTCACTTTCGCGTATTTGTCCGTCGCTCCCTCAAACGCCAGCTCCGCCGCTTTGCTGACATTCCATCCCTGCGGCACCTCGAGGCCCGCCGATACTTTGTGCGCCTGCGTCGCATACGAATGCACGCGCAGCAACACATCAAACGGCTTCGCGTTTTTCCCTAACACTTCCACCGTCTGATTCGGCTCCACCATCAACGTATATGCAGGCACCATCCGTAGCGGCACTCGATCTACTCGCGTCGAAGTCGCCTCGATATGCGTCACCGGTTGCAGCGCATCCAGCTTGTATCCGTCGATCGTCAGAACCTGCGAAGCCTCGACCAGCGGTGACGCCTCCGGAAAATTTCCTTGGAATTCCCGGCGCTGCGACTGCTTCTCCGTCAGCGTCACCGAAAATTCCGCATCGCCCGTCTTCGCATCCGCCTTCCCGTCTTGTTTCGAATCATCCGGCAGCACCAGCGCCGGCTCTTCGAAAGAGCACGCAATCTCAGCCCGGCATCGCCGCCCCACGCGCACCTTGAACGCTTCGCCCGCCACAACATAAGCGCGATCCGCATCCGCCGTCTGTTCGAATCCCGCCGTCAACTCCAAAGCCCGGTCGATGTGCCGCTTCACAAATCCCAACTGATCGCGAAACAACTCATTCGCACTGCCGGCGCCGCCAACCTGCGACAACGCTCCATCAATTTCCGTCCCCGCCTTCGCCACTTGCGTCGCCGCATCCTTCCAATCCAACTTCAACGCCGCCGCCCTCGCCGCCGCCAAACTCTCATCCGCCTTCTTCACCCCGTCGCAATAACCCGCCGTCCCGCCGCACCCCAATCCCGAATCCGCCCCCGCCAGCGCGCTCAAACTCACATCGAGCATGCCCTTCGAAAACTCAAACCCCTTCTCCGGCATCAACCCCACCGGCCGCCGCAAAAATGGCGACCCCAAAAACGCCGAAATCCCCTGCGTCCGATGATTCGCAAACGCATCCAGCCCGATCTCGCGATACGACTTCCCATACAGCGGCGAAATATCTCCGATCGGCACCGAATACCCCTGCGGCGATTCCGACCCGCGATCCAAATCCATGATCGTCACGCCCGCGTTTCCCGCCGACCACGCTTTCAGACCATCCTTCTCCAATTCCGGAAACATCTTCGCGTCCGCCGCAGCCGCCACCGCCTTCGGCGTCAACAGCCCCGCCGCCTGATGATGCCCATGCCCAAAATGCACGCCGCCCCAGCCGTTGATCACCACGTTCGGCCGAAACGTTCGGATCACTCGAACCATATCCTCGACAGCTTGGTCGCCCCAGATTTTCTCCGTCTCCTCCGGCGTCTTCGAAAATCCAAAATCCCGAGCCCGCGTGAAAAATAATTTCACGCCATACCCGCGCGTCGCCGCCAGCAATTCCTGCGTTCGTATCAATCCCAGTTGCGGATTCTGCTCCGGCCCCAGATCGTTCTGCCCGCCTTCGCCCCGCGTCACCGAAAGCAGCGCCACGTCGGCATGCAACCCGCGCGCAAGATACGTCAGCACCGCCGCCGATTCATCGTCTGGATGCGCATCAATATATAGAATGCGCGTCGTCACCCGCGCCGCATCGATCGCCTCGATTGTCTCCGGCAGCCCCGCCCCGGTCCCCGCCGCCGGCGAAAACTGCGCCTCCACCCGCCCCTGCTTGAATCCATACACGGCCAGCAGCGCGAACACTCCTGCCACCAGCACGACGCCAACGACAACTCGCCCCCATCCACCACGCCCGAGCAAGCTCATCGCACCGCCTCGGCATCCGCCGCCAGAAACGGCCACTCCCGCCTCACCTTCGACCTCACCAGATAAATCGTCAGTCCCAAAATAATCACGAAGAGCCCCCACCAGACTGCTTTCCCCGTCCTCAGGAAAAGCCAGATCCATCCCAAAATCGTCAGTATCACCGGCAACGGATACAGCCACATTTTAAACGGTAGCTTCTTCGCCGGCCGTTGTCGCCGCAGCAGCACAACTCCCACCGCCTGCCCGATAAACTGAATAATCAGCCGCATCGCCAGCACCGCCGCGATCACCGTCCTCAACTTGAACAGCAGCGCGAACACAAATGTCAGCGCGCCCAAAAACAGCAGCGACACGTGCGGGAATCGCTTCTTCGGATGCACCCGCCCAAACACGCTGAAAAAATTCCCATCCAGCGCCGCCGAATACGGTACGCGCGAATATCCCAGCAGGGAAGAAAACAGCGACGCGAACGCGATCCACAAAATCATCGCCGTCGCAAATTTCGCCGCCCCGCCGCCATACAACTTCTCGATGAACGCGCTCACGATGAACGGCGAATCCTGCGCCTGCTGCCACGGCAACACGCCCAAAATGCTCGTTTGCATCACCAGATACAGCACCGCAATCCCGATGATCGAAAGAAATATCCCCCGCGGAATATTCTTCTCCGGATTCCGAATCTCCCCGCCCAAATGACAAATGTTGTAGTAGCCCCAATACGTATAAATCGTATTCACCGTCGCCGAGCCCAGCGTCGCGAAAAACAGCCACGACAAATTCCACGCCCCCGGCTCATACGTAAAGACGAGTTTTGGATCGAAGTGCGTTACACCGCCCCAAATCAACCACAAAATCGTCCCGATCACTCCCGCCCACAAAAACAACGAAATCCGCCCGATCGACGCAATCCGTCGGTACAGCAGCAACACCAGCACGAGCACCAATACGCCCGATACCGCCTTCTCTCCATATTTCCCCAGCGGATACAAATACGACGCATACTGCGAAAATCCGATCGCCCCAGACGCCAGCGACAGCGGCGCCTGAATCAGCGTCTGCCACACAAACAAAAACGACATCATCCGGCCCATGCGCCCCGGCCCATACGCCTCGCGCAAAAACACGTAGCTCCCGCCGGCCAGCGGCATCGCCGCTCCCAGCTCCGACCACACAAATCCATCGAGCAACGCCAGCAGCGCGCCCGCAGCCCACGCCACCAGGCACTGCGGCCCGCCCATCGCCTTAATCACCAGTGGAATCACGACGAATGGTCCGACCCCGACCATTTCGATCATGTTGAGAGAAACCGCTTCCTTCAGCCCCAGCCCGCGCTCAAGATCACCGCCGCCGCGCTTCTCACCGGGCCCGCTCGACTCCGCGTTCAGCGTCCCAGCGCCGCCCGAACCCGGCGCATTCGCACCGCCCGCCGCCGCCCCCGTCACATCGTTTTGTCGCGAGCCCATCGCGCCCGCGAGAATAACAAATGCGCGCCAACCCGCCTAATACGCTCTCGACGCCCACCCCGCCTTGCATCAATATCTACTCGACGCAGCCCGCCCCGCGATCTATATGGAGTGCGGCGCTGCCGCGCCGCTTTTGAGGTCGTTCGCATCAAAGCAAAACGATCATCGACCACCCAACAAAACCAACCGCCCGCCATGCCGATCCGCGCTCTCCTCCGCAACGCCCTCTTCTTTCTCCTCGCCTTCCTAACCCCTGCCTCAATCTCCGCCCAATCCGCGACCCCTCAATCCACCCTCGCCCAACTCTATTCCGGCGACATCACCGCCGCCCTCGCCTCCGCCCGCCAACTCCAGCAAGACCGCCCCGACCACCCCATTGGCTATCTCCTCGAAGACGAAGCCCTCTCCTGGAAAATCTGGTGCACCTCCGCCGAATTCAAATACAACATGTCCTACGCCCGCCGCCGCCCCAGACTCCCCGCCGACGATCACTATCTCGATCTCGCCTCCAAAATCATCCAGCTCTCCGAGCATCACATCGCGGCATCCGGTGATACCGCCGCGACCGCCGATATGCACTTTTACGCCGGCATGGGCGACGCTCTCTACTCCCGCCTCTACGGCTTGCGCGGCGAAACAAAACTCGCCGCACGCTACGGCGTCCGCGCTCGCGAACGCCTCATCCGCGCCGCAGCGCTCGATCCCAACCTCGCAGACGCCGACTTCGGCCTCGGCCTCTACAACTATTACGCCGACACTCTCTCCTCCATGGCCAAAATGCTCCGCTTCTTCATGGGCATCCCCGGCGGTAACAAACAAGAAGGCATCCGCCAGCTCGACCATGCCATCTCCGACGGCAGGCTCACTCCGGTCGAAGCCCGCTTCTATCTCGCTCTCAGCCTCCACAACTACGATCAAAAATACGAGCAAGCCCTCGAAGTCTCCGCTCCCCTCGAAGAAAAATATCCCGCCAATCCCATCTTCCACCTCATCCGCGGCGACCTCTTCGCCAAGCTCGGCCGCAAAGACCAAGCCATCGCCGCCTACCGCGCCGCCGCCTCCCAACATCTCACCGACCCCGAATCCGACACCCGCATCCAAGCCTTAGCCCACACATCCCTGCAATCCCTCGGCGCCAACTAACCCTCCCTGGCACAGACACTCCTGTCCGTGCTCTCTCATCGATCGCTCGCAACCCACGCCTGCCCGTCTCTGGTAGCGCCGGCCGGTCCCTCGCCGGCGGTTTTTTCTCGTTCGAATCGCTCCGGAAAAATTTATTTTTAGAAAAATAAATGCAGTCGCATCCGCAATTTGCGCCAGTATCACACGCGTTCGAACGAATTTGTCCTCACCACGCGTGTTATCCTCATCGCGTAGAAAACCACGCGCTGAAACAACACGCAGTTCACCTTCTTTTCTCAGTTTTTCGCTCTCAATTTTTAGCTATCGGCGGTCAGCTTCTTGACGCGCGTAACCGTCGTAGAATCCGCACTTACAAATGTGTATGAAAACAAGCAATTTCAAGTCGAGCAGAATCTGCACTTACACGAAATCGGGGGGCGGGACGAGATTACCGTCGCTTCCGCGCACACGTCTGTCGTGCTTCATACTCAGCCTCGCATCGGACAATTGCCCGCCGTCGGGCGACCCGGCTTCGCCCCTTTCAACATTGACCTCCTCCCAACCCCAATGTAATCATCTAAAGTTGTTCGACCTCCATTTATCGTGGCAGTCGTTAACAGCGCGAAGCCCAGCTTCTGGGGTGGTTGGATCGCGCCTTGAGATCGGTGCACGTCGGGTCAACGCTCGGCGGCCAACCTGCATCTCATTCCGCAAGCTTTCTGGTGTTGCGTCCGCCGCGCGGGCCTGAGCACCGCGCAATTCCCGCGGCCATGAATTTTCAAGGAGTTTCGATGAAGTTGTTCGCCCAGCTAGATGGCGCGCCGCACCTCGCGGCCAAATCACTCGCGGCACCAGCGAGCCGCGCTCCAAAATCTCTTCGCGCGCTTGCGCTTCTCGTCGCCGTTGTCGCTCCTCTCGTCGCCTTCTCCGGCTGCAACGACTATGGCAACACGTTCCAGAACCCGACCGGAGTACAAACCATTTTCATCGCGCCTTCCCAAGCCAGCGCCGGAGGCGCAGCATTTACTCTGACTGTCTCCGGTTCCGCAGATAGTACCGGCAGCGGTTACACTCAAAATAAATCCTTCGTCCAGTGGAACGGCAAGACGATCCCCACTACTTGGGTCAGCGCAAGCGTTCTCACAGCCACCGTTTCGGCCGATCTCATCGCCAAACCCGGCACCGCCTTCGTTCAGACTCTCAGCCCCCACTCCGGCACCGGCACCAACGGCCTTTCCAACGTGGTGAGCTTCCTCGTCAATCCCGCCGCCAACCCGGTTCC
>DATAMU010000794.1:0-2061 GCA_036266605.1 Candidatus Acidiferrum sp.
GATACGAGATTCACCACGGCGTGCGCATCAAGGACGCGGCGATCCTGGCTGCGGCGACGCTCTCGCACCGCTACATTTCGGATCGGTTTCTGCCAGACAAGGCGATCGACTTGATCGACGAAGCGGCAGCGAGCCTACGAATGCAGATCGATTCCCTGCCCGAGGAAATCGACGAGATCGAGCGACGCATCATGCAACTCGAAATCGAACGGCAAGCGCTGCTGAAGGAGAAGGACTCGCACTCGAAAGAGCGTCGTCAGCAAATCGAGAAAGAGCTGGCGAAGCTGAAGGAAGACTCGAGCGCGCGCAAAGCGCGATGGCAGGCGGAAAAAGACGCCATCGGCAACATCCGCAAGCTCAAGGAGCAGATCGAGCAGCTTAACGCGGAGGCTCAACGCTATGAGCGTTCCGGGGAACTCGCGAAAGTCGCGGAGATTCGCTACGGGCGAATCGCGGCGGCGGAGCGCGACCTGAAGCAGGCGGAAGAGCGGTTTGCGAAAGTCCAAAAAGACGCGCCGATGCTGAAGGAAGAAGTCGATGAAGAAGACATCGCGAAGCTCGTGAGCAAGTGGACGGGCATTCCGACCGGCCGTTTGCTCGAAGGCGAAGCGCAGAAGCTCGTGAAGATGGAAGCGCGCCTGCGCGATCGTGTTGTCGGACAAGACGACGCTCTTGCGCGTGTGTCGAACGCCGTGCGGCGCAGCAGGGCGGGATTGTCGGATACGAAGCGGCCGATCGGATCGTTCATTTTCCTTGGTCCGACGGGCGTTGGCAAAACCGAGTTGGCGCGAGCGCTCGCCGAATTCCTATTCGATGACGAAAAGCTGATGATTCGCATCGACATGTCGGAGTACATGGAGAAGCACAGCGTTTCGCGGCTGATCGGCGCACCTCCAGGCTACGTCGGCTATGAAGAAGGCGGTCAGCTAACGGAACAAGTGCGTCGGCATCCGTACTCCGTCGTTCTGTTCGACGAAATCGAGAAGGCGCATCCCGATGTGTTCAACGTACTGCTTCAGATCTTGGAGGACGGGCGTTTGACCGACGGAAAGGGACGCACGGTCGATTTCCGCAACACAGTTCTGGTGATGACAAGCAACGTCGGCTCCACGGCGATCTTTGAATTGTCGGACAAGGATCCGGAGCGGGCGCGGAAGGAAGCGCTCGAAGCGTTGCGCGCAGCGTTCCGGCCTGAGTTCATCAACCGCATCGACGAGATCGTGATCTTCAATCCGCTCGGCAAGGCACAACTCGAGAATATCGTCGGGCTGTTGCTGAGGAGCGTGGAAAAGCTACTCGAAGAACGAAAGATCACGCTGGAGCTGACAGCCGCCGCAAAAGCGCTGCTCGTCAGCGAAGGATACGATCCCGCGTTTGGCGCGCGGCCTTTGCGGCGCACGATTCAGCGCATGATCCAAGATCCGCTGGCGATGCAGATTCTGGAAGGCAAGGTTCTGCCAGGCGAGCACATCAAGGTGGATCGCGACGGGCAGAAAGAAGCGATGAAGTTCGAGTCGGTCGCGGCCAAGAAGCCGGCCGCGGCAGCGGTTACTTCGTGAGACGGCCGGGCGTATCACACTGTGGGGAGCTGTGTCATCGCTCTCCGCAGTGAATGCGCGTTGACGTTGTTTGCGATTGGGCGCTGTTACAATTGAAGGTCAGCAGTGGATGCGAGAGTGAGTCGGTAACGATATGAGAATTTTCCGAACCGGTTTGCTGTTGATCGTGATGAGCGTGTTGCTGGTCGTCGCCGGCGGAGCATTGGCCGGCCAACGCGGCATGGAGCTCGCGCTGATTTTCGCGGTCGTGATGAACGGTATTTCCTATTTCTTTTCGGACAAGATCGCGCTCAAATCGAGCGGCGCGCAGCCCGTGACGCGCGAGCAACTTCCGCGCCTGTATGAAGTGATGGAAAGGCTCGCAGCGAAAGCAAATTTGCCGGTGCCGAAGTTGTACGTGATTCCCGAAGAAGCGCCGAACGCGTTTGCGACGGGACGCAATCCGCGGCACGCGTCCGTCGCGGTCACCGAAGGCTTGCTCAACTTAATGAACGATGATGAG
>DATAMU010000795.1:0-6213 GCA_036266605.1 Candidatus Acidiferrum sp.
TCGGGGATTGTGGCGAGCGATGTGGCGCGAGCGGTTCCCCATGCGCGGCACGAACTTTTAGAGGAGTTGCAACGGGGTGGCTGAGCAAAATCAAGGCGGAATTGCGAGCGAGGCGAAAAGCGTGGTTACGCGGTCGGCGGAGGAAACAATCGCGTGGGGCAGGGAATTCGCGCGCGGGCTGAAGGCGCCGCTGCTGGTGCTGCTCACGGGAGATTTGGGTAGCGGTAAGACGACGCTGACGAAGGGGATTGTGGCGGGGCTCGGCGCGGCGGACGAGGAGGATGTGACGAGTCCGACATTTACCCTGGTGCATGTATATGGAGAGGATGGGCGCACAAGTGCGGCGGATTCGAGTTCAGCGGCTGCGAAGAACGTCGTCTATCACGGCGATTTGTATCGCATCGAGAGTTTTCATGATTTCGAGACGCTGGGGTTGGAGGATGCGTTTTCCACGCCCGCGGTGATGATTTTGGAGTGGTCGGAGAAATTTCCGTTGCAGGCGCCTTGGCCGCAGGTGCGGCTGAAGTTGGAGCATATGGGTGGGGATTCGCGGCGGATTACGATTCAGTAGGGCGCCTGGAGGGCGGACACGGCTGGATCCTGTTGAATCTAAACCCGCACCCTTTTAAACCCTAAGGGTGTGGCACCCAACTGCCTCGCGTTGGCTTAAGCCATTCTTAATCAGTGAGTTGCGGTCTTTATGTCCGATAACGCGGAAACGGACAGGGAGTCGAATCCGCTTACTGTCTCGCTACGTTAGTACGCGCGTGCAATTGCTCACCTGGGACACGGCTGCTAGTTTGGGAGAGCCGCGCGCGACGCGACGACATGGCTCCCGAACTATTGACGCTAAATCCAACTGAAGACGCACGCGTTGAGCTGAAGAGCTACAACGAAACGATCCCGATGGGATCGCTGGCGATTGGCGTCGATAACATTCACCACGACGTTTTTCTCAGCCCGAAATTCGTGCAGAGTGCGCGGGACTATCTTTTCGATTTGATCCGCCAGGGCACGAAAGCGAAATACTTCCCCGGCATTGAATTGCGGACGGTGAAGGCGCCGGACAACGCGACGTTTCGCAAGATTCTCACCGATCTGCTTCAGAGTTCGCTGACGCAGGCGAAATTTCAGAAAAATATCGAAATCGATTTGCTGTTCCGGCTGGCGCTGCTGAAGTTTTTGACGGCGGAGATCGGACACCAGTTTGCGAACTTGATTTTGGAAGGCAAGGAGTGGATTCGGCAGCGCGGCGAGCATTTTGAGCGGAGCCAGCAGGCGCACGTGATCAAATCGCGGTTGTCGGAGTTGCAGTCGGCGAGACGCGGCGTCGTGCGTGCGGTGGGGCAGCAGATTGCGCTGGTGCTTACGGAAGTCGAAGAGAATGTGATTTCGAAGGCTCGGCGGGCGCTGTTTGGGGATGATTTTGCGCCGCTGTATGACTTGCTGAAGAACAAGCTCGTGTTTTTGGACGGTGGCAAGGACGACGTGTTCTTTCTCGAGCACTACGTGCTTCTCGGGAACTATGCGCGCGATGCGGATCGCTTCGAGGCGATGGACGAGCTGTTCCAGGATTTCATCGGCGAGTCCGGGCTGGGCATGGCGCAGGAGCCGGCGTATGTCGAGGCAAAGCAGGCGCATCAGACGTTGCTCGATCTGGCGCAGGCAATGCGCAACGAGATCGCGAATCTTGAGGAGCAGCGCGAAAGTTTGCGGAAGCGGCTCGATCGCGGCGAGAGTTTTCTGAATAAATTTTTGAGTCAGGGCGATCCGGCGGACATCAAGGCTTCGCTCAACGACGTTGAGGCGCGGCTGAAGCATCAAGAGACGAAGCTGGAAGAGACTGGTCCGCAGATCGAGGCGGCTCGGCAGAAGGTTGAGTTTTTCACCAAGGATTACAAAGGGAAGCTTGGCGATTTCTTGAACGATCCGGAAAACGCGAAGCGGATGTTCGATCAGACGTCGGTCGCGGTCAATGAGGATTCGGAGCGCGGGAAGTTGCTGGCGGCATTGCTGGACCGGCTGGAGCAACAGGAAATCATCTATCACGTGATGGCGAGCTATGAGATCCGGCCGATCATTGCGGAGTTTTGTCCGCCGGTGCACTTGCAGCAGTTGCGGAAGGCGCTGGTTTCGAAAGAGGAGATGAAGCGCGTCGAAAGCATTTTGAAGCAGGTGCCGGCGCGGCAGCTTTCGTTGAAGCCGATCGAGGATTTGTCGAAGAAGTTGCGGCGGTATTCGCGCGAAGAGAAGTTGAGCTTTGTGGTGCGATTTACAGGCGATTTTCTGCGGCTGCGGCGCGATTTGCGCAACGCGGAGCATCTGACGGCGTGCATGGAGCGCGTGAGCCTGATCACAACGGAGCAAGCGCGGGAGCTTTCGCGAATCAACAATAAATTGTATGAGTGCGTGCTACCGGAAGAGGCGAAACCGCAGCAGGATCAAGTGGTGTCGCACGTCATCATCAAGGCGGACGTGCGCGGCTCGACGAAGATGACGCAGGATTTGCTTTCACGCGGCCTGAGCCCGGCGTCGCACTTCAGTTTGAATTTGCACGAGCCGGTGAAGAAGTTGCTCGATCGCTACTCGGCGAAGAAAGTTTTCATCGAAGGCGACGCGATTATTTTGGCGATTTTTGAGACGGATTCGAATCGGGCGTATGCGCGGGCTGTAGCGAAGGCTTGCATTTTGTCGCGGCAAATGTTGGCGGTATGCAATTCGTACAACGATCGTGCGGCGACAACGGACTTGCCAGCGCTGGAGCTTGGGATCGGCGTCGCGTTTCAGGGCTCGGCGCCGTCGTACTGGGTGGATGGCGATTCGCGCATCATGATTTCGAAGGCGCTGAATTTTTCGGATCGGCTGTCGGGCTGCGCGAAGATTGCGAAACGGTTGCTGACGGGGCAGAAGACACACTTTTCGGTGTTTCAGTTTTTGACGGCAATGCAGGGGGCTTCGGCGGAAGAGTTGGATGAGTTTCTCGTGCGCTTCAATATGAACGGGATTGAACTGAACGAAGAAGGATTTCAGAAATTGTCGGAAGAGATTTCGCTCGATTCGATCGAGACGAAGCTGGATATGCCATGGGGCAAAGAGAATGTGACGCTGCACTACGGCGAGGTGCCGATGGGGGATTCGGTGGAGTTGCTGGTGCTGCGCAAGGGGTTGGCGCGGGAGCTGCGGCCGGATGGATCGATCGGCGTTGAATCGACGCATCCTTACTATGAAGTTTGCACGAGTGCGGCGCTGTATGATTTGGTTGCGGCGCTGATTCGGACGCAGGGGGCGGCGGTCTAGAGAATTAGCGATCAGGCGTGATTGTTTTTGACGCTGGCGATGGATAAGGTCCATCGCCGTTTTTATTTTGTGGCGAAGCAGTGGGCCGCGATTGAAATTGGCAAGCCGACGAACAATATGTGGATGAGAAGCTGCCTGATCGTCGTAGCCAGTGAAAATGGACGTGGCGGCATCGCGGAAAGCGGGATGACTACGAGATTCATGAACGTAAAGACCGCGATTCCATAAAGCGTTCCGAACAAAACGTAGTGCACGAGCAGGATTGGTGCGTACATCGCCGCAGTGTTGAAGAAGAGCGCGGCTGTCATCGCAATCAGAACATGAAACGCAAGTCCGAGAAATACGGACGCGCTGCCGCGCTGAAAGCTTGACGGGCCGAGTGCGCCGCTCGCTACGCTTTGCCACAGGCGCGTGAAAGAAATGCCGCGGATTCGGAAATCAACCGTGGCGGCCAAGCCATCCAGAAGTGCCGCTGCGGCACCGCCAGCGAAGACGGCTAACGCGATATCACTCATGTCGATTCGATGCAGTCGAGCCGAGTTGCGGTAAATGACGCTTGAGGTTAAACGACGGCGTTGCGCTTGATGACTTCGCGATACCACTCGGCGCTTTGTTTTAGCGTGCGCTTCTGCGTTTTGAAATCGACGTAGCAGATGCCGAAGCGCTTGCTGTAGCCGTCGGCCCACTCGAAATTGTCGAGCAAACTCCAAAGGAAGTAGCCCTTGATCGGATAGCCTTCTGTCGCGGCGCGATGCATCTGGGTTACGTGGTTGCGCAGGTACATCACGCGATCGGTGTCTTCGACCTGGCCGGCGGCGTTGATCACATCATCGGACGAGCAGCCATTTTCGGTGATGTAAAACTCTTTCGCTTTCCAGATGTCGCTGGGGTTGCGAATCGCCCAGTAAAGCGATTCGGGCGCGACGTTGATCCAAGGCGACGCCATGTGCGGATACGACGCCGGGCGTTTTTCGATTTCGTAACCGAGCGGGCTCGATGCATCGGCGCGCACGTAATCGGCGGTGTAAACGTTGAGTCCGACGAAATCGAGCGGGCTGCCGATGGCTTTCATGTCGCCGGGTTCGACCTTGGGCGCGTTGGCGCCCTCCTTTTGCAGATATTCGTCGGGATACTTGCCTTCCATCACCGGCGTGAGGAAGGACGCGTTGCCGATGCGCGTCGCTTTGCGCGTGGCCTCGATGTGTTCATTGGTTTCGATAATCGGCATGTAGACGTTGGCGTTTTCGGCGAGGCCGACTTTTGTGCCGCTTTTTGCGTTGGCGCGCACGGCTTGTACGCCGAGACCGTGCGCGAGGATGCCGTGATGGCGGACCTGGTTCACGCCGGCGTCGTCGAGTTTCAGCCCGGGCGCGAACTGGCCGATTTTGTAGCTGAGATCGGTGAAGCAGACGAATTCGTTCGTGGTGAAAAAATAATGAACGCGATCGGAGAGATGCTTCGCGACGTAGCCGGCGTAGTCGGCGAAGGCTTTCGGCGTGTCGCGAGATTGCCAGCCGTTGGGGAGAGCTTGCGGGAGATCCCAGTGGAAAAGCGTGACGTAGGGCTCGATGCCGTTCGCATGGCACTCATCGACGACGCGATTGTAGAAGTCGAGGCCCTTGGGATTGGGCGCGCCGGTGCCGTCGGGGAAAACGCGCGACCAGGAGATCGACAGGCGGAAGCCTTTGCAGCCGAGCGATTTCAGCGTCTGAAGATCTTGCTTGTAGAGATGATAAAAATCATCGGCGACGTCACCGGTGTCGCCGTCGTGCGTTTTGCCGGGCGTGTGAGAGAAAGTGTCCCAGATCGAGGGCTTGCGGCCGTCTTCGTTGACGGCGCCTTCAACTTGATACGAGGCAGTGGCGCAGCCCCAGAGGAAGCCGGAGGGGAATTTGAGTTCAGCGGGCTTGCCTTGGGCGAAGGCGAATTTCGGAAGGGAAGCGGATGCGAATGCGGTGGCGGCGGTTGCGGCCGCGGTCTGGGCAAAACGGCGACGCGTGAGCTTAGTCATGACGGAGTACTGTAAAGGAAATCAGGGTGTTTCGCAGCAAGAATAAGCTTATTGTTGCTGCGAAATTGTCACACCGCAGCGGGTGTCAGCGCTTTGCGGACGATGGGCGCGAGTTCGGTCCCGAGAATTTCGATGGCGCGCATCATTTTTGTGTGCGGCAGCGTCGAGACGCCCATCTGAAACGTGAGGCGCGAGATTCCGCCGAGCGCTTCGTTCACGTAGAGGATTTTTTCGGCGACGGTTTTTGCGTCGCCGATGAGCAGCGCGCCGGTCGGTCCGCGCGTTGCGTCAAATTGCGCGCGCGTGGTGCGCGACCAGCCGCGCTCTTTGCCGATTTCGTTGAACGTGTGCGCGTAGCCGGGGAAGAAGTCGTCGGCAGCTTGGTCGGTCGTGTCGGCGAGAAAACCGATCGAGTGGAGGCCGACGGTTAATTTTTCGGGTGCATGGCCTGCGCGCGCTCCGGCTTTGCGATAGAGATCGATCAGTGGGCGGAAGCGATGTGGCTCGCCGCCGATGATGGCGACCATCAAAGGAAGTCCGAGCATTCCGGCGCGGACGAAGGATTCCGGAGAGCCGCCTACGCCGACCCAGATGGGCAGCGGATTTTGCAGCGGGCGCGGATAGATGCCTTGGCCTGTGAGAGCGGGTCGATGTTTGCCAGACCATGTTACGTGCGTGCTTTCACGGATTTTCAAGAGCAGTTCGAGTTTTTCCTGGAATAGGGAATCGTAATCTTCGAGTTGGAGACCGAAGAGCGGGTAGGACTCGATGAACGAGCCGCGGCCAGCGACGATTTCGGCACGGCCGTTGGAGATGAGATCGAGCGTAGCGAATTCCTGGAAGACGCGCACCGGATCGGCGGCGCTGAGCACGGTGACGGCGCTGGTAAGGCGGATGTTTTTCGT
>DATAMU010000796.1:0-6070 GCA_036266605.1 Candidatus Acidiferrum sp.
CCTAGGGGCCACGCCGAACGAAACCGTCGCACGGTTAAAACATTTATTTACAGCGAGATACGTGCGGATTGTGGCTTGCATCTCCCAAGGCCGAAGCGCAGAGGCACTGTCCTTCGGGCGCCCACGGCCGGTTGGGAGGCAATGATGCGAAGTCGAATTGGCACGGTAACGGTGTTCCTGGTGATTGCGGCGTTTAGCTGCATGGCGGTCATCGAGTGGACGGGCAGGGCGACAACGCTGCGTCAGCGCCAGGATTCGGCGCGGGCGCTGGCCGCGGCGGCACCGCGAGCGACAGTCGCGACTGTCGCCAAAGGCGCCGCCGTGCGTATTGGCAAACCCGCAGTTCGGGATGCGGCTTTCGCGAAGTACTCCGATCCCGAGTACGGAGTTTCATTTCGGTACCCGCGGAATTTTGCGTTGATTGATTCCGGTGACGAAGACAGCGATTCGGACCGGGTGATTTCGTGGCAGCAGGCGAAGCAGGCGGGGGCGGGGGTTCGAACGGCGGAGGAGTTGAACGCAGATGATCCGGGGGCTGCGCTGCTGGCGACGATTGTCGTGCCGGATGATGCGTATCCGAATACCTCGTTTGCGGGCGGGTCGGTGCAATTTGCGGTGAACCGGTATCAGACGGCGGCGGGGTGTCGCGCGAACTTGGCGGCGCGAGTGGGCGACGCCAAGGGCGCGAGCGGGACAGTGATGGCGCAAGGTGTTGCGTTCGCGTGGGTCGATACGGATGCGGGCGACGGGAATACGGAGTTTTCGGAGCGGGATTACGCGGGATTTGCCAATGATGCTTGCTACGAGTTTTTTGTGCGGGTGGGAGTGAAGGCGACGGCTCCTTCTGTGAGTGCGGCGGTGCTGCAGAACGTCTCGACCGGTGCGGCAGGTCCCGAGGGCACTTCAAGTGTAACGAGTGAAGAATCAGCAGGTTCGCGGCGGCCGGATGAGCGAAAGATACTCTCGCACCTGGAGAAAATCGTGGGCAGCCTGCAGATCGAGAGCGCCTCGGCGTCGATGCTCGATAAGCCGCGGTACAAGTCCGCACCAGCGTTCCCGGCATCGAATTGAAGCGTTATTTCTTGGAGCAAGACCGCAAGGCGGGCAGCTTGCGCAAGACCGGACTGGAACGCTACGCTGGACTTAGTTGCTCGGCGAAGACTCGGATGTACTTCGCTCACGGAGATAGGGTTCTGACCGTTCCCGTCAACCCTTCCCTTCCACATATCTACCCATGGGTGTAACTGTCGATGTTGGATCTCAAGAAGAGTCCGCTGAAGAACGGCAGCAAGGCGCGAGCCGGCAAAGAGCGTCGCAGTGAACCGCGCTATCCAGTTGCGGCCATGGCGGAAGCTATTGATATCAAGTCACATACGCGAATCGCCGGTCGAATCAGCGACATCGGACCGAGCGGTTGCTATTTCGAAGTGATGAGTCCGTTTGGAATCGGGGCCGAGTTGCAGCTTCGGATTACGCGGAATCAGCAGAACCTCACGGCAAGCGCGCGAGTGTTGTACTCGACCGGCGGGATGGGGATGGGGCTGCTTTTTACCAAGGTTGAACCCGAGCACCGGCACTTGTTAATGCGATGGGTCACCGAACTGAGCGGGAAGCCGATCGCCGCGATCGAAACAGAAGCCGATGGTGGGGCCGCGGCTGGTGGAAGAGAGGTTAGCTCGGCGCCGCTAGCTCGGGTCGCGGAAGAAGCCACGAATGACCTCTTTCACGACGCGCCCGCCCCAGCGGAAAAGAGCGGGCTGAACGAAGACGCGCGCAACGTGGTCAGTGAGTTGATTACGCTGCTGATGAGGAATCGCGTTTTGACGGATACGGAAGGAAAGAATTTGTTGCGGAAGTTGATGTCTTAATCCCGGCGCGACACGCGTTGCAGATCACCCCCACATAGCTGAATCGCAAGAAATTAGAGATTCGAAGCGTCGAATGGCTTTGGGAAGAGTTCGCGCATTTGATGGACTTCCGACTTTCCCTTCAGGTTCGAAAGCACAACTGGTACGTCTCCGCAAAATTCCCAGATGAGTTGACGACAAGCGCCGCACGGCGGCGTGAGAGCGTCGGAGTCGGTGACAACCGCGATCGCGTCGAAGCCGCGTTCGCCTTCGCTGATTGCTTTGAAGATTGCGACGCGCTCGGCGCAAACGGTCAACCCGTATGTTGCGTTTTCAACGTTGCATCCGCCGAAGATGCGCCCGGACGTGGCGCGGAGGGCGGCGCCGACACGAAAATTCGAATACGCGGCGTGCGCGTTCTCGCGCGATTGTTTCGCGACACAAATCAGATGATCGAAGTCAGACATGCGGAGATTGTCTCGCAAACGAATAGCGACGACGCGAGAATTTTAGGCGACGTTTCCGGCTCCAAATCGCGTGTCGTTAAAGCGTCTGAGCAATTCGCGGGATGACAGCCTTCAGCAGCGCGACGAAATCGTTCTTCACGCGGGCTCCGGTTTCGAACACTTCCTCGGCTGTCAGCGCCTCGCCTGTAACGCCCGCAGCCATGTTCGTGACGCAAGAAATTCCCAGTACGCGCATCTGGCTGTGCCGTGCGGCCAGAACCTCTGGAACTGTGGACATACCAACGAGATCGGCGCCGAGCGTACGGAAGGCGTGAATCTCTGAGGACGTTTCATAGTTTGGGCCTAGCAACGCGAGATAGACGCCTTCGTGCAAGTTGAGCTTGAGCCGCTTGCCTTCTTCAGCGACAAACTGCCGATATTCCTTGTCGTAGGCATGCGTCATGTCTGGAAAGCGCGGCCCGAAACGATCGTCGTTCGGTCCGATCAGCGGGTTCGCAGCTTGATAGTTGATGTGATCGCGCAACGCAACCAACGCGCCACGCGTGTAGCTGAGATTGATTCCGCCGGCGGCATTGGTGACGATGACGGCTTTAATCCCGGCGCGCTGAAACACACGGATCGGAAACGCCACCTGCTTTGCGGTGTAGCCTTCGTACAAGTGCACACGGCCTTGCATGCCGACGACAGGAACGTCGCCAACACGGCCGATCACAAGCTGGCCGACGTGGCCGATGGCAGTCGATTGCGGGAAGTGCGGAATTTTCTTGTACGGAATGCGCGTCGCGTTTCCGAATTCGTCGGCGAACGCTCCGAGTCCTGAGCCGAGAACGAGCGCGATTTTGGGTCGGAGCTTAGTCTTCGACAGAATGAATTTCGCCGCACGTGTCGCCTGTTCAAACTCGACCGATCGCGATCTTGTCTTCGCAGCCATGGGACTAGGAGAAAATCCCGACGATCGAAGCCGAGATCAGGTTCGCCATCGTTCCCGCCAACATTGCGCGGATACCGAATTTAGCCAACTGACTGCGCTGCTCCGGCGCGAGCGCGCCAATACCGCCGATCTGAATCCCGATCGAACTGAAGTTCGCGAATCCGCAAAGAGCGAATGTGGCAATCGTGAAGCTGCGAGGATCGAGCGAGGCCTTGATCTGCCCGAGTTGTGCGAACGCCACGAATTCGTTCAGCACCATGCGAGTGCCGAGCAAATTTCCGATCGCAGCCGCATCGTGCCACGGAATTCCGATCAGCCAGGCGATCGGTGAAAAAAGCCAGCCGAGCACGAGCTGCAAATTGTACGGGAACCATCCGACGTGCAGGTGAATCCAGCCCATGCAAGCATTCACGAACGCGAGAAGCGCGAGAAAGACAATCAGCATCGCGCCGACGTTGAGCGCCAAGTGCAATCCGTCGATCGTGCCGCGTGCAATCGCACCGAGGACGTTGGATTCCTTCTCGGTTGCCGGCATTTCGACGCGACCCGCGGTGAGTGGCTGCTCTGTCTCCGGCACGAGCATCTTCGCCATCAGCAGCGTGCCTGGCGCTGTCATGATCACCGCAGTTAGCAAGCTCTTCGCGTCGGCTCCCCCCACGCGAATATACGCCGCCATCATTCCGCCGGAAATATGCGCCATGCCGCTCGTCATGACCGTCATGAGTTCGGACTTCGTCAGCTTCGGCAAAAACGGACGAATCGTCAGCGGCGCTTCGGTCTGCCCCATGAAGATACTCGCCGCCACATTGAGCGATTCGGCGCCGCTCGCCCCCATCACGATGGTCATCACCCAAGCCGCAGCGCGAATGATGATCTGCATGACGCCGATGTGATAGAGAATCGCGAAAAATGCCGCGATGAAAATAATCGTCGGTAAAACCTGGAGCGCAAAAATGAGACCGAGCGAAGAATTCGCCTTCCCAAGCTCACCAAAGAGAAATTCCGAGCCGACGTAAGAAAAATCGAGCAAATGTTTGGCGTAATAACCAAGTGTGCCAAAGAGCGCTTGCCCCGCCTGCACACGAAGCACAAAGAGCCCAAGCGCGAGCTGCAGCCCGAGTCCCCAAGCGATGGTTTTGAGTTTGATCGCGCGGCGATCGGTCGAAAAGAGATAGGCGAGGCCGATGATGACCGCGATGCCCAGCACCCCTGTCAAACGTCCCATGCGTTCAACCTCTTTCCGCCACGAAACAAATCAGTCCTGCCAACCGACCGTGCACCGAATCAACATCGGCTTGAATTGGGGTTCATCCGGCTTGATGCGATAGCTCGCCGCGATCATCGACTTCGCATCTTCCAGCCGAGCGTCGTCATTGTAATGAATCGTCACCAAGGGCGCTCCTTGCGCCACGCGATCCCCGATACGCCGGTGGAATTCGAGCGCGACGCCGTAGTCGATCGTGCTCTCTTTCGTCTCGCGGCCGCCGCCTAGAATCGCCAGCGCCAGCCCCAATTGCTCGCACTCGACGCTCTCAACAAATCCGGCGTCTGCCGCGACCACATCCTCGCGCGACCTCGCCGACGGCAACCGCTCGGGTTCATCGATCACGCGTGAGTCGCCGCCCTGCAGCGCAATTCCCTGTCGAAATTTCTCTTTCGCTTTTCCGTTTTCGATCAATTCATTTGCTAACTCTCGCCCCTGATCCACCGACTGCGTACGTTCGCCAAGATAGAACATCCACGCGGCGAGTTCGCAACTCAGCTCGCGCAAATCCGCCGGCCCTTTGCCTTTCAACACGTCGGTGCACTCGATGATCTCGGCGGAGTGACCGGCGAAGCGCCCCAGCGGCTGATCCATGTCCGTGACGAGCGCAACGACCTTCTTGCCCATGCGCTCGCCAGTATCGACCATCAACTCGGCGAGTTGTGTCGATGCTCGCTCCGTCTTCATGAACGCGCCCGAGCCCGTCTTCACATCGAGCACAAGCACATCGATACCTTCCGCCAGCTTCTTGCTCATGATCGAAGCGCAAATCAATCCAACGTTCTCGACAGTCCCGGTAGCGTCGCGCAGCGCGTAAATCTTTTTGTCCGCAGGCGCAATCTCCGCCGTCTGGCCAATCAATCCCATCCCGCATTCGCGAAGCACGGTGCGAAATCGATCGAGCGAGAGATTGACATTAAATCCCGGAATCGATTCGAGCTTGTCGAGCGTGCCGCCGGTATGACCCAGTCCGCGACCGCTGATCATCGGTACCGTCAACCCGCCCGCCGCCACGATCGGCGCCAAGATCAGCGACGCGTTGTCGCCCACGCCTCCCGTCGAATGTTTATCGACCTTTTTGCCGGGTATCGACGAAAAGTCGAGAACTTCACCCGAATGCAGCATCGCCTCCGTCAACGCGGCCGTCTCGGCATGCGACAGCCCGCGCAGCCACGAAGCCATCAGCCACGAAGCCATTTGGTAGTCGGGAATCACGCCCCGCGTGTAATTCGAGATCAAAAAATCGATCTCTTCGCGGGTGTGCTCACCGGAATCGCGTTTTTTTCGGATCAGGTCTACGGCGCGCATGCGGTTCGCAGAAAATGAACGAGGCGCGAGCGTAGCATTTCTGGGGAGGAACGGCTAGAGGCCGGGAATGGCGACTGGTGATTTGTGACTGGTGACTAAGAGGTGCAGCCGAAATAGAGATCGCAGCCAGGTTTCCCGATTGGAATTTATAGCGGCTGCTGGGCACCCGGAGGCAAGAGCGTAATCTGTCCCGACACAACGCGCCATCCGTGCGGCGTGTTGATGTAAACGTGTATGGTGCGCATCTGGCTGG